>JASFSF010000376.1:0-3314 GCA_050114555.1 Ignavibacteria bacterium | reverse complement strand
CAACGATGAATTCAACAGGTACCGCTGCTATTTTTCTACATCCAACCGATGCACTACATGGTGACTTAGGAATGGTTAGGGGAGAAGATGTTGTAATTATAATTTCTAAGAGCGGATCTACAGACGAATTGTCGAGACTATTGCCAATGTTTAAACGACTCGGAGTTAAAATAATCGGTATGTCCGGTAATGAAAAGTCAGAATTGTATTATGAAAGTGATATCTTTTTAAACATCGGAGTAAAAGAAGAAGCGTGTCCGCACGATCTTGCCCCAACATCATCAACTACGGCAACTTTAGCAATGGGAGATGCACTCTCTGTTGCACTGTTGGAAAAAAGGAATTTTACAATTGAGGATTTTGCATTCCTGCATCCCGGTGGTAGCCTGGGTAAAAGATTATCATTAAAAATTAAAGAGATTATGATCGGAGGAAAGGGAGTTCCGGTTGTAAAAAAAGATGCTTCCTTTAAAGATGTAATTTTTGAAATGACTTCGAAAAGACTAGGTACTACCTGTGTTGTTGATGAGGATAATAAATTAATTGGTATAATAACCGACGGTGATTTAAGGAGATTATTGGAAAAAAGTGTTGAAATTGACAATTTAATTGCCGAAGAAATTATGACGGCAAACCCGAAATGTCTGGAACCGGAATATCTTGCATCTTTTGCGCTTCAGCAAATGGAAAATTACAGCATTACTACGCTCATAATAATTAATCAAAATAAAAATCCCATCGGTATAGTACACCTTCACGATTTAATCAAACTTGGTTTACAAAGCAGGTGAAGTATTTAGTTCCATTTATTTTTTTAGTATCGATTCTATACCTTTCAGGCTGTACGAAAGAAAAGGTCAAACCTCAAGTTGATAGCTCACTTGTTCAGGATGAACTGCCTGACCAGGAAAGCTGGAATTCAAAAATATTTTTTACGGATTCCGGGAAAACCCGGGCAATACTTGATGCGGGACACTTAAGAGTTTATGCCGGCACAAATGAAACTATTCTAGATAGTAATGTAAGGGTGGATTTTTTTAATACTAACGAAATCCGTACTACAACATTAACATCTAAGAGGGGCAGGGTTGATGAGAATACAAACAACTTATTTGCCTACGATAGTGTAGTTGTTGTAAATGACAGCGGTGTTGTGATTACCAGTGAAGAAATGATGTGGCGAAATAAAGACCGGAAAATTATTTCCGATAAATACGTTACGATTGTTTCACCAAAAGAAAAAATTGAAGGATTCGGTTTTCAATCCGATGAGGGATTGCACAACTATGTCATTTATAATATAACATACATAACCGAACCGGATAGCTTGTAAATGAACATTCTTAACAAATTAATACTTCTGATCATCTTTACCTCAATCGTTGTTCCTGCACAAAATAGTCAGGAACGGATTAAAGTGATTGGAGACAGTTTGGTTGGTAAAGTTGTGAACGGAGAATCGATAAGAGAAATTTACGGCAATGTTAAACTTACACAGGGGAATGTATTTGTCACTTGCAATAAAGCTGTACAGTATCTTGTTAGGAATGATGCAGTTTTAGAAGGAAATGTGATTGTAAAAAGAGACAGTATTACAATCACAACATCCAAAGGATTTTATCTTGGTGATGAAAAGATAACAAAAAGTACATCGGGTATAGTTCTGGATGATAAAAAAGTAGTTTTAGTTGCTGATAGTGGTGAGTATTTTTTTAATGAAGATAAAGCATTCCTTCAATCGAGGGTTTCACTTAAAGATTCTGTAATGAAAATGTTTGCTGATGAACTTACTTATTATCAAAAAGAAAACAGGGTTGTAAGTGTTGGGAATGTAAAAATCATCGATCCAAGCAATGAAATTAATGCAGACAGTCTGGAACATTTCAGAACCTCAAAAACCAGTATTGCCGATGGTCATGTTAAAATAGTAAGCCTGGAAAATAATTCCATGATATTCGGCGATCATCTCGAGGATTATCCTGAGAGAAATTATACATTGATCAATGAAAATCCACTCTATATGCAATTTGATTCAACTTATTCAGATGATTATGAATTGACAGTTGATACCTTGCTGATAAAAGCAGGATTAATGGAAGCTTTCAGGGATAGTGCAAATATTTTCAAGGCCGTTGATTCGGTAAAGATTGTTAAAGGAGAGTTTGCGTCAGTGAATGATTTTACACTCTTTCTCCGCGATGAGGATATTATTATTACTAAAAAACTTCCTGACAAGTTAAACCAGCCTGTTCTCTGGTATATTAATTCCCAACTTTCCGGGGATTCCATCACGATTTACATTGCAGAGAAAAACATTAATCGTCTCGATGTTAATCACAACGCATTTATGTTGTCGCAAAATAAAAAATATAAGGAGAGATTTGATCAAACCTCAGCTAAAGATGTTAACTTATTTTTTGCAAATAATAAATTAAGTCGTGCCGACTTTATAGAAAGTGTGCTAAGTATATATTATCTTTATGAAGACGAAGTTGCTAACGGTTTGACAAAATCGAGTGCTAAAAAAGTTATTATTGTGTTTGAAAATGATGAAGTAAATCAGGTTAGATTATATGGTTCACCGCAAAGTGATTTTTATCCTGAAAACCAGGTAAGCGGAAATGAAAAAGCATTTACACTGCCTGCATTTAAATTCTATAAATACCGTCCAACAAGTAACGAATTACTGAAATCAATAAATTAATATAATGGCGACTACATTAAGAAGTGAAGGTTTAGTAAAGGTCTACAAAAAAAGAAAAGTTGTTGATCAAGCTTCGGTTGAGGTATCGAAAGGTGAGATTGTTGGTTTGCTGGGTCCAAACGGAGCTGGCAAAACCACAACCTTTTATATGATAACCGGAATGATAAAACCGGAATCCGGAAAAGTTTTTATCGACGATGAGGAAATAACCGATATACCGATGTATAAACGTGCAAAGATGGGTATTGGTTATCTGCCGCAGGAAAACTCAATATTTCGGGGACTATCAGTAGAAGACAACCTCAAAGCTGTGCTGGAAATGACTAAGCTCAACGAAAAGGAACAGAAGGAGAAGATAGATCAACTTCTGGAGGATTTTTCAATTACGAACATCAGAAAAAGTAAGGGATTTCAATTAAGCGGTGGTGAAAGAAGACGTACTGAAATTGCACGATCTCTTGCAACAAATCCGAGCTTTATTCTTCTGGATGAACCGTTTGCGGGCGTCGATCCGATTGCAGTAGAAGATATAATGAATATAGTAGCTAATCTTAAAAACAGGGGAATTGGTATTCTCATTACCGATCATAATGTTCATGAAACACTTAGC
>JASFSF010000375.1:0-3314 GCA_050114555.1 Ignavibacteria bacterium | reverse complement strand
TGGAGTTGCAGGACTAAAAGCAGCAATGGGATTATTAGGTTATTATGGCGGTCTTCCAAGAAAACCATTACAACCACTTACTTCAGCAGTGATAAAAAATATAAAACAGATTTTACAAAGAGCAAAATTATTAGATTAATATCAGGAGAATTTCGATGAGTGATTCCAGGTTTCAGCCACCTGAAAGACTATTAATGGGTCCCGGTCCTTCAAATGTTCATCCCCGTGTTCTTAATGCGTTAGCAAGACCAACAATTGGTCATCTCGATCCAAAATTTATCGAACTGATGGACGAGATTAAATCATTATTAAAATTTATTTACAGGACTGAGAATGATGTTACATTTGCTGTTTCCGGTCCGGGTTCTGTAGGCATGGAAACTTGCTTGGTTAATCTTACTGAGCCTGGATCAAAGGTAGCTGTATGTATCAATGGCGTCTTTGGCGGTAGAATGAAATCAATTGTAGAACGGTGCGGGGCTGTTCCGATTGTAGTTAGTGATGATTGGGGCACTGCAGTTGATCCCGGGAAGCTTGAAGATTCCCTTAAAAAAAATAACGATGTAAGTGTTGTGGCATTCGTGCATGCTGAAACATCCACCGGTGCTAAAAGTGATATTAAAAAACTTACCGAGATATCTCACAAATACGATTGTTTGACCATTGTCGATACTGTTACATCTATCGGAGGAATACCGCTCGAGATTGATGATTGGGAAATTGACGCCTCTTATTCCGGCACTCAAAAATGTCTTTCCTGTCCGCCAGGCTTATCTCCAGTTACATTCAATGAAAGCGCAATTGATTTTATAAAAAATAGAAAAACACCTGTTCAGAGTTGGTTTATGGACCTTAATCTTGTGCTCGGCTATTGGGGCGGAGGAGTAAAAAGAGCTTATCATCATACGGCACCGGTCAACGCTTTATACGGATTACACGAATCGTTGTTGCTTGTTCAAGAAGAAGGATTGGAAAATGCATGGAAACGTCATATAGCAAACGGACAACTATTGGTTGATAAGTTATCGGAAATTGGATTAAAACCACTTGTAAAAGAGAGTGAACGTCTTCCCGAATTAACTTCGGTAGTGATTCCGGATGGGATTGATGATCTAAAAGTCCGATCAAAATTACTTAATGATTACAATATTGAAATTGGCGCAGGTCTTGGCGAATTTGCAGGAAAGGTTTGGCGTATTGGATTAATGGGATATACATCCAATGAGCAAAATATTTCAACGTTAGTGTCAGCACTGAAAAGTATTTTATAATCTTAATCATTCATCTTTTCCAATTTTATTTTACCGGAAAGCAATAAGTTTAGTTTCCCGGGAGTATAATTTCATTTCAGTTTATTATTGCACACTCACTACTTCCCTCTTATTTTTGTACAATGAAATCAAACATTCTACTCCTTATTACAGCGATGATTTGGGGCTTTGCTTTTGTAGCACAACGAAGCGGTATGGAACATCTAGGACCATTCACATTTAATGGGATCAGGTTCTCTCTGGGCGCTGTTTCACTATTGCCGTTAATGTACATTAATAGTAAAAGGACTTTCACATCAATCCCTTTCTTCCCTGTTTTATCTGACAAAAACTTGAAAAACGGTGGAATAATAATCGGATTAATACTTTTTTTCGGTGCATCATTTCAACAAGGTGGGATCGTTTTCACAACTGCCGGAAGTGCAGGATTTATTACAGGACTTTATATAGTGATTGTACCGATTTTAGGAATCCTATTTAAAAATAAAACATCGTTAAATATCTGGATTGGTGCATTCATAGCATTAATAGGTCTCTATTTTTTAAGTATCACCGATAAATTTACAATGGGTACGGGTGATTTACTTGTACTTGTAAGTACTATTTTCTGGAGTTTGCATGTGTTGGTAGTCGCGAGATTTTCACCTAAAACCGATCCATTACAATTAGCATTCCTGCAATTTATTATTTGTGGAATTTTAAGTTTGATCGCTGGATTGATTACTGAAACAATAACTTTTCAAAATATTATAGATACAGCAATTCCAATTTTGTACGCCGGAATAGCCTCAACCGGTATTGCATTCACATTCCAGGTCATAGCTCAGAGAGAAGCACATCCTTCGAACGCTGCAATAATAATGAGTCTAGAATCAGTTTTTGCCGTAATTGGAGGATGGATAATATTAAGCGAGCAGATTCCATTGAGAGGAATTTTTGGGTGTGTATTAATGTTAACCGGAATGATAATTTCCCAACTAAGATTTAATAAATTAATTCGACACAAAAAAGCGGAGAGATAATGAAATTCTTAAATCAATTGAACAGAATATTTATCACAATTATTCTGTTGAGTATAGTAAGTTATTCACAAAGTGAATTACAGAAGCGTCTGGAATCTTTACCAGGTGTTATTAAAGTAACTCCGATTGAATACGATACCATCCATACGGAGACTTTTGAATTATTCATAGAACAACCGGTTGATCATAATTATCCTGATGGAAAAACATTCACGCAGAAATTATACCTCGCACACAAGGATGAATCTCTCCCAATGGTTATAAATCTTGCGGGTTATGGGGTAGACTCAGCTCGCATAAATGAACTTGCACATATAATTGGTTCTAACTTATTAATTGTTGAACATAGATATTTTGGTGATTCGTACCCAGATAATCCCGATTGGAAATATTTAACCATCAAACAATCGGCTGATGATCATCATAGAATTATTGAACTCTTTAAAGATATTTATAACGGCAAGTGGATCTCAACCGGAATCAGTAAAGGTGGCCAGACTACAATCTTTCATAGATACTTTTACCCGAATGATGTCGATGTTTCAGTTCCATATGTCGCACCTTTAAATATTGCTGAAGAAGATCCGAGAATTTACCATCATCTTCGCACGATCGGATCAGAAGAATGCAGACAAAATATGATTTTGTTCCAGAGAGAAGTTTTGAAAAGAGCAGACGAACTAATTCCTCTTTTTAAAAAAGAATCTGAAGCAAATGGATACACCTACTCATTAGGGAATGACAGATTCATTTTTGAATACATAGTACTTGAATATACATTTGCATTCTGGCAATGGGCAAACGACCCCTGTGAAAATATCCCCTCACCAAATGAAAGTAATGAAGCCCTTTTTGAACATCTCAAACTTTGTTCCCCGTTCAAATATTTTTCAGAACAGGGTATTGCTCCTATCACGTCGTTCTTTTACCAGGCTTATAATGAATTGGGATATTACGGGTATGATATAACGCCTGTTAATGATTTGCTGCAAGAAGTAAAAGAACCGACAAGCAAAATATT
>JASFSF010000374.1:0-3318 GCA_050114555.1 Ignavibacteria bacterium | reverse complement strand
ATCAATTAGATATTTTTCGTCAATCGCTGTAACTTCAGTATTAGCCTTGAGAACTGATTCTCTTAATTTATCGTCAAGCGCTTCTGTTATCTGCCTTGCGCCTACTGTTAATTGAGCGTTGACGTTCTGCCATGACTGAATTGTTAAGTCTGATGCATCGTTTATGACTGCTTTCTTAACTTCGTCGGCTGCTATTTTTGCGGCATCTCGATAAACCGGCTGTAATTTTTTTAATGTTTTTAAATAGACTGTAGTCCCTTGTCTTACTGTTTTTTTATATATTGCTTTATATTCCTGGTTATTCAAGAGGTTCCTCGCCGGAAAGATCCATTCCAATCTCGTAAGGTGTATTTTGATATTGCTTATGTCTCGCCATCTCGTCTAAGCCTTTTACGAAATCATTGATGTCATCTTCAGTACAGCCAGGATATAATTTAACCCACAATTTCCATAACTGTTCCTTTGTCACGCCTGCGGAATTAATTAACGATGCCGCGCCTGCCGCAAAATTCTTGAAAATAATACTCTTGGTTTCTTCACTTATAGCATCAAGATTAGACCATTCAATTATAATGTCCATATCTTGATTTGCTTTCTGACTCATTCTTGATAACAATGTTAATTGTAATGAAGCAAGAAATAATTTTTTGTAAGATTCTCTTTTTTCGTTTCTTTTCGTATCGACTAACTTGACAACAAGATCAATCTGATTATCTGCACTTGCAAGATTTCCAGTAACTTTTGTTCCCCAAAGAATTTCTGGAATCCCTGATCCTTCAACTATTTTTCTGAATTTATTTTCCTGAGCAGACTGATAAGCTTCGTGTGCCCGTTCCGGAAAAATAAATTTTGTATCTTCCACGTCTTTCAGGTTAAAAATTAGATCAGTACTTGCTATGTCTAATGTTGTAAGTGAATCAATACTATTAGCCTTTTTCCATTCTGCAACATCCTGGCAATATTGAATCATTTTCGGATCGAATTTAGCAAGCATTAGCGATCTTTTCAGATCAATATCGTGATAATCTTTCAAATCGGACAAAATTCGTTCATAATCAGAGAACCCGCGAACATTATCAGAATCACAATTATTAGCAAATACAATCGGTAATATTCCTAATATATTACGCTGTGTTTTATCTTTCAGTGTTGAGGGGACACTTCCGGATGCTGACCAAGTAACTGAAATTTTTGATTTAGTAAAACTCCTTCTTCTGCTAACAATAGCCGTTTGATTATATGCGATAGATACGGTTAATTGTTCATCTGTTATTATTTCAATAATTTCTCTTGTATTAATATCCCTGATAATATCAGTAACAGAATCATCCTCAATAAATTCCCATATAATTTTTTGCTCTTTAGCCGAATATGAAGGGAAAACCCAAAGAGTCCCATCTCTGTGAACCTGCGTATGCAGCTTGGTCATTTTTACGGCGAACTGATCGACGAGTTCATCTAATATTTCTTGAAGCTCTTCATCTTCTTCAACAAGCTTCGGGAAAGGAACTCCCATAAACCAAACCGGTACCGCAATTGGCGTATAACACATAGAACCGGCGAGCTTAAATCCTGGATAACTATTATGATACAGCCCTTTAGTTAGCGTCGAATTAATCTGTAATGAATCTGTCCAGTCTGTTACTTTCGGTCTTCTTGGTTCATGCTTCGTCGGATTAGTTAGCTGATCGTCCGTTTTAAACCAATTAAAAATTGTGTCAATTAAATTCATATATAAATATTATCTGTTTTTTCGTCTTTCTGCAAGCTCTCGTCTTTCTTTTTCAGGAGTTGAAAGACTTATTTTTTTTAGCAGGATATATCCTGCTGATAGATTATCAACCTGATCATCGTGTTCGGCTCCTGTCCCTGAAAATTTTGAAATTTCATCAAACCAGTCATTATTCCAATCGCCGCGACACACATGAACATGGCCTTTAGCTTCAAAAATCGGTTCAAGTGGCTGTGCTCTTACTGTTTTGTCTCCACCCCTAATTGAAATTTTTCTAAACACGTAAGTTGGCATAGCAGCTCTTAAATATTCATAAGCGTCCTTGCTTTCGGTACTATTTTCAACTGCTTGTTTAACGAAATTACCATCCATAGAAATTATTTTTTTTATGAATGCATCTCTCTTGACTGCGCCTTCTCGTATTCTCGCAACATGCTTGATCCATAGATGCGGAATTGGATCTCCTGGCCTATTCTGGAAGGCAAGAAGAGTTCCCGAAGTCCAATCCGGATCGTCTTTTTTTATCTGCTTCTCTGTATGAGCCAAATCCCAAACCCTTACCCATTTTACCCTTAAAACGCCAGGAAATTCTTTAATATCATGAAACACTATTCCGTTAGTTGAAAGTTGACCGCCTAATCTGTGTTGAGGATTACAATCAAGCAGGGCAGAGGCACTATATTGTCCTAATACAGCGTATTGCTCTGTGTACCACTTTTCACTAAACCTTTCAAGAAAAAGATATTTCCCGGGATATTTTCCTGGGCCTTTGTAATCTTTCGCCTTAGCCGGAAAAGAAATAAATTTAAATCTTGGGAAGTTTGGTTTTTTTTTCATTTCTTCTTTTATTCTGCCCGAGATATCATCCCAATGCCAAACCGTCGCGAGAATTATTATTATATACACAGGCGCCACTCTTGTCATGAAATCATTAGTGAATGCCTCCCATGCATTATCTCGCTGCACCAGACTTTCTGCTTCCTCTCTACCGCTGCAATAATCATCGAGAATCCCAAGTGCAAATCCATTTCCGGTCAGACCTGAATGTAGACCAGATGCATATAGCTTCCCAAATGTATTAACCCCTAAATTATCAGCAATAAGCCATTCGCTTTTCTTATTTGTCTCGGCAGACAATTTTACATTTGGATATAATTCACAATAATTAGGCGATTTTAATATATTGCGTCCGAAAGCACTAAATCTTTCGGCTAACGATGCGCTGCGTGAAACCTGCATCACTTCTTGGTCTGGAAATTCGCCCAAAAAGTGAGGGCTAAGATATCGACTTACAATATCACTTTTTCCACTTCGCTGATGGACGGAAATCATAATATTTGTAGATATCCCATTTCTAAAATTCTCGAATGCCTGGTCTATTTCTTTACATATTGCGCGTGTATGAAACCCAACAATGAACGGATCGGTTTCTTTATTTTTCTGCCAGCAATAATCAATATATTTTAGATGAGATTTCCTTATTTTATTTTTTTCTTCAATTTCTAATAGTTCAAGAAGTTCTTGCTCTTCTTTTTTGGTTAACATATTTTTTTAATTATAACAAAAAAAGCCAGGGTTAACAACCC
>JASFSF010000373.1:0-3321 GCA_050114555.1 Ignavibacteria bacterium | reverse complement strand
AAGAACAATTGGAACAATCCTGCAACAACTCCACAAGTCAGATAATAGATGAGAAATTTTTTAGAGCCCCAAAGATTTTCAATTTCCATTCCAAACATCCAGAGCATAAACATATTGAAAAAAATGTGACCAAAACCAGTCACCGAATGCATAAATTGATATGTAACTAATTGCCACACCTGGAAATTGAATGGCCATCCTGCATAATCCAAAAGGTTGATGGGATTCAAAGCAAACCATAAATTTAAAACTTCATAACCTCCCTGAATTCCATTGAAGATATGCTGAATAAACCAGACTGCTACATTAATTATCAATAAATTCTTAATGACTGGCGGAAAAATGCTAAATCCTCCAAATCCTCTGGGTTTGTAATAACTCAAAACTATTCCTTAATTAATATTAAATATCATTTAAAGCTGCGACTCCGGGAAGAGTTTTTCCTTCAAGAAATTCGAGCGAAGCCCCTCCGCCTGTCGAAACATGTGAAACTTTATCGGATAAACCGGCTTTGCTAATTGCAGCCGCTGAATCGCCACCACCTATGACTGTTACGGATCCATTTAGTGTAGCATCTGAAAGTGATTTTGCGATAGCAAAAGTACCTTTAGCAAAATTATCCATTTCAAAAACACCCATTGGGCCATTCCAGACAATCGTTTTGGATTTCAGCAATTCATTGTTAAACAATTTAATTGTTTCAGGTCCTATATCCAATCCCATTTTGTCAGCAGGAATATTATCTACAGAGACGGTTGTTGCCGGTGATTCGTTATTAAACTCAGACGCGACTACAACATCAACGGGTAGTAAAAGCTTAGCGTCAGACTTATCAATTTTTTTAAGAATATCGGCGGCCATTTCAAGTTTTTCTTCCTCGAGTAAAGATTTGCCGATTTCTTTACCCTGTGCTTTAAGAAAAGTAAATGCCATTCCGCCTCCGACTGCAAGAGTATCTACCTTATCAATCAAGTTGTTTATGACATCAATTTTACCTGAAATTTTTGCACCACCAAGGACTGCGCAGTATGGTCTTTTAGGTTCAGCTAAAGCACTGTCGAGGTAATCAAGTTCTTTTTGCATTAAATAGCCGGCAGCACAAATTGTAATAAATTTAGTTAAGCCTTCAGTAGAAGCATGTGCCCGGTGGGCCGATCCAAAAGCATCATTAATGTAAACATCTCCAAGTGAAGCAAGCTGCTTCGCAAAGTCAGTATCATTTTTAGTTTCACCGTCGTAGAAGCGAAGATTTTCAAGGAGTAAAACATCACCCACGTTCATCGATTTAACTGTCTTATTAACTTCTTCACCGATGCAATCATTTGTAAATAAAACATTTTTGCCTAACAGTTCACTAAGTCTTTCAGCAGCCGGTTTCAGACTAAACTCGGATTTTCTTTCCCCTTTTGGTCTGCCCATATGGCTCATTAAAATTGCCTTCCCGCCATCATCTATTATTTTATTAATTGTGGGAAGCGATGCTCTTATTCTAATATCATCCGTGATATTCTGTTTTTCGTCAAGAGGAACATTAAAATCGACTCTCACCAATATTCTTTTGTTCTTTAAATCAACTTTATCGATAGTTAACTTTTTCATTTTTTTACCTATTACAGTTTTTCATACCAAAATGCTTTCAGTGGAAATCTACACTGGTGTTGGTTAGAGCCCGAACATCCATACCAATTGAATGCATAATGAATAATGTAAAATGATTTAATTGTACATTCTACATTAAACATTGTTAGTTAAAACAAAGTATCGTTAGTCCTGTGCATAACTAAATTATTTTCTGAACCAGATCAACAACCCTGCATGAATAACCATATTCGTTATCGTACCATCCGACAACTTTTACAAGATTTCCATTAGCCATTGTTGAGAGTGAATCAAAAATATTTGAATATGGATTGCCGATAATATCTGCCGAAACAATAGGATCTTCCGTATACTCAATTATACCCTTCATCGATCCATTTGCTGCTTCTTTAAATGAGGCATTGACTTCTTCAACAGTCACATCTTTTTTAAGTGTTGCAACAAGGTCAGTAATGGATCCATCAGGAGTTGGTACTCTAAGAGCAAATCCATCAAGACAACCTTTTAGTTCCGGTATAACTTTCCCTACAGCTTTCGCGGCCCCTGTGGTTGTCGGGATGATCGAAACCGCGGCAGCTCTTGCTCTTCGTAAATCTTTATGAGGGAGGTCCAACACATTCTGGTCATTCGTATATGAATGGACTGTCGTCATAAATCCTTTTTCTATTCCAAACTTATCATGTAGTACCTTCACCATTGGAGCGAGGCAGTTTGTCGTACAGGATGCGTTTGATAGGACTTGTTCTTTCCCTGTAAGTACATCCTCATTTACTCCAAGTACAACCATAGCATCCACGTCGCCTTTCGGTGGGACAGTAAGAATAACTTTCTTTGCACCGGAATTTATGTGCTTCATACAATCTTCTTTTGATCTGAAAACACCTGTTGATTCTATAACAACATCCGTTTTCAAATCACCCCATTTTAAGTTTGCCGGATCCCTTTCAGCAGTAATCTTTATTTTATCTCCGTTTACAATCAAATTATCACCATCAACAACAATATCACCTTTAAATTTACCGTGAACAGAATCGTACTTTAACAGGTGCGCCAGAGTTTTCGCATCGGTTAAATCGTTTATACCTACAAAATCATACCCGCCTAATTCAAGACATCTTCTAAAGACTAATCTTCCGATTCTTCCGAAACCGTTTATTCCGATCTTGATTGCCATTATTTAACTCCTGTTTAATAAATTATCTTAAAATAAAATATGTTCAAACTTAGTTAATGGCATAGGTAATTTCAATTCCAATTCATCTTTAAGCTAACTCAAAATGGACTGCATCACATCAAAAATATGAATTTCAAAATTGGTTATAATAGAAAAAAGTTATGGGTAATAAAAAGTCCTTATAGCAGGTTTTCAGTTAATTCTGAAAAAGTGGAAAATTAGTCCGAATGAAATTCATATATTTGCCGTAGAAAATTAAAATACAATAATAAAAATGGAGATAACTTGATTTCAGAAAAAGTGCAGGCTGCACTGAATAAGCAGATAAATGAGGAATTTTATTCATCCTACTTATATCTCTCGATGTCTGCATATTTCGAGTCGCAAGACCTGCAGGGCTTTGCCCAGTGGTTCAGGGTTCAAGCAGATGAAGAACATCTGCACGCTATGAAAATGTTCGATTATATGTACCAGATTGGCGGTGATGTAAACCTGATGAAAATTGAAGGACCTAAAACCGACTGGAAATCTTTCCTTGAAGTATTTCA
>JASFSF010000372.1:0-3336 GCA_050114555.1 Ignavibacteria bacterium | reverse complement strand
AGACAAAGGTGAATGCTCTTTTGAAGACAGGGACCGTGATGGTTACTAATTAATGGATAAATTTTTAAAAGCTGCTTTTGATGAAGCAAAAAAGGGATTGGATGAAGGCGGAATTCCGATTGGTTCCGTTTTGGTAATCAAAGATAAAGTAGTTGGAAGCGGGCACAACCAACGTGTACAAAATGGTAGTGCAATCCTGCATGCTGAAATGGATTGCATAGAAAATGCGGGAAGACTTAAAGCATCCGACTATAAAAAATCTGTTCTTTATACAACACTTTCTCCTTGTGACATGTGCAGCGGTACAGCGCTTTTATATAAAATTCCTAAAATTATCATTGGTGAGAATAAAACATTCCGGGGACCGGAAGATTATCTTCGTTCACGGGGAGTTGATCTGGAGATTCTGAATGATTCAGAGTGTGTTAAACTTATGGAAGACTTCATCAGATCGAAACCGGAATTGTGGAATGAAGATATTGGAGAGTGATAATAAATATTTTACTCTTCTGAATCTCACTCAGAATTAAATTCACTTTTACTTATACTCAGGTACTTGCCCTAACATATGTATCAACAGTTTTTCTAATAGATTTAATGTGTTCCGGTGTTGTACCGCAGCAACCCCCGATTATAGAAACACCTGCTTCAATCAACTCGAAAGTTTTTCGCTGAAAATATGAAGGTGACTCGGGATAGATTAACTTGCCGTCTTGATTCTCAGGAATTCCTGCGTTTGACTGGATCAGTACGGGCTTATCTGAAAGTTCTTTCATTTGTCTAGCGATATCAATCATGTTATCTATTCCGTTTCCACAGTTTGAACCAATAATATCGGCTCCTGCATCTTCCAATCCTTTTACAGCATCCTTAATACTTACACCCATGATTGTATAATATCCTTTCGGAATTTTATCGAATGTCATGGATGCAACAGCAGGAACTGCGGGATTAATATTTTTTGCAGCTTCAACGGCAAGAACAACTTCACGCAGATCGGTCATCGTTTCAATACAAATGATATCAACTCCGGCCTTCACAAGAACGTCTGTCTGTTGTTCAAAACCTTTTAACATCAGCTCAGGTTCTGTATCACCGTATGGTTTTAACAGATTACCAGAAGGTCCACAGGAGCCTGATATGTAAGTATTATCACCGATAACTTTTCTTACGCATTCAACTGCTTTATTGTTGATTTCCTCACACTTGACCTCTAATCCGTATTCCGAGAGTTTCAGCGGAGATCCTCCAAATGTATTTGTTTGAATTATGTCAGAACCGACTTCGAAGTATAATTTAGCAATCTTTTCAAGTATTTCTGGTTTTGTTAGATTAAGTAATTCTGGGCAGTCACCAGGTTTGAGACCTCTTTCAAACAACATTGTACCCATTGCACCATCTGCAACAAGAATTTCTCCATTATTTAATCTGTCCAATATCGTGTGCATTTTTATGCAATAAGTTCTTTTGCAACAATAACGCTGTTGGCTGCATCAAAAGCATATGCGTCTGCGCCAATTTTCTCGGCATATTCTTTCGAAACCGGTGCACCGCCTATTATCGTCTTAATTTTCCCGTTGAGATTTTTATCTTTTAAAAGAAAAATAACTTCTTTCATAACTGGAGTTGTGGTTGTAAGTAAAGCAGACATACCAATTAAATGTGCATTTTCCTTTAGAGCTGTTTCAACAAACTTCTCAGGTGAAACATCCTTTCCAAGATCGATAACATCAAAACCTGCACCCTTCAACATAATTCCAACGAGATTTTTTCCCAAATCATGCAAATCACCTTTTACAGTTCCGATAACAATTTTACCTAATGTGGGTATTTCATCTTTAATGAAAAGCGGTTTTAATAACTCCATTCCGGCATACATCGCTTTGGCTGCCAGAAGCACATCCGGTAGAAATATTTCATGTTTTCTGAATTGCTCACCGATAACATTCATACCGGTGATAAGTCCATCGTTTAATATTTTTTTCGGATCGATCTTTTTATTAATTGCATCGCCGGTTAGTTCATGAACTTTTTCATCATTCCCGGCTTCAAGCTGCTTTGCTAATTCAATTAATATTTCCATAAAGATTCCGCATTCTATAAATCAATATTAAGTATATTATTAATTCTGTCATGGCAAGTTTGATTTCTACAATATCCACAAAATGTAAAACTGTTCTCAAATGTATGTACCTCTTTTGATGCATAAACCAACACGCCCGATACTGATTTCAATGGAGACATTAAAAATGAGTCATTTAAGGTAATACCTATTTCTTCCGGCTTTAAATATTCAAATAGTTTTTTCTGACCGCTCAAATCCCAGCCGCAATAACCCGGACTATAAGCAAGAACTACATTTTTATTTTTTGTCAGGTTTCTTTCAAGCAAATCGTTGAATAGAAATTTTTCAAGCACCTCTACCGACTTATCCGCAGCCAGCGATGCAACGGAATCTAACATTGCACCGGAAGCAAAATCATTTTCAGCGAACAGGTCGTTTATTTTTTTAACAATTCCGGCTCCAAGAGATATTGCGAATACAGAAAGGTAATCAGATTCGGGGTAAATATTTTCTAATGGTGCCTGATCTTCATTTTTTTTCTCGCCTTCAAAAATATCACCAAATTCAGTAATTGTAACTTCTTTTATAATTGCAACAAGTTCAGCTTTTTCTTTAAATACAGATACAGCTTCCCTGAACAATGAATTTACACGATCGGGGATGACCGATCCTTTGGGAATTCCCTGATGATTAAACACATCTTTTGATTCAGGAATTATATCATTTAAATTTATTGTTACACGTTGTTTCATTCTTCTCTTTTCGGCAAAGTTTCCTGGCCGAATTTTGCAGCCTCTTTTTCCATCAGGTTTATGAGTTCAGTTTTAATTTCAGCTGATAAGTTTGTTGGTTCGTATTTTTCAATTAACTTTTTCACTTCTGTGTGTGCCCGCTCTTCCAAAGTTGATTCGCCTTCATCCTGCCAGCGTGATCTGTTTGCACGATTGATTATAGGTCCAGGGAAATAATGTTCACCTTTTAAATGCTTCCTCGTGTGTTTTGCGATTAATAAATGTTCTTCTTTAAGAAGTTCTTCAAAAATCGGTAAGGAAGGAAAATCTTCCTTCGGTTCAATACCATCCAGCATTCTGAACATCATCCCGCAAATCTCATTATCCATTACAAGTTTTTCCAAACTAAAGCAGCTTTCAAAGTCGATCATTCCCGGACCGGATATATTATTAATACCGGACAATGCCGCCATTGTTGCACCTATCCCTGTTTCAAAACCGGCCTGGGAGTCGAGCAATTTTGCATCAGATAACGAAATG
>JASFSF010000371.1:0-3337 GCA_050114555.1 Ignavibacteria bacterium | reverse complement strand
TCCTGAACAAATTTCTATATCTCTATCTGAGCTTCGAACTGTATGATCTATTCTCACTTTTAATTGCGGAAGTTTTTCTACTCTTGTTTCAACCTCCAGCAACTCGTCATAAAAAGCCGGATTTTTATAATTTATGTAAACTGAATGAACTGGCATTATATATCCGTTACTTTCAATTTCTTTGTATGGCAGACCATGTTCCCGCATCATTTCTGTTCTGCCAACTTCAAAATATTCAAAGTACTTACCATTGTATGCATATTGCATCTGATCTGTATCGGCATAGCGCACTCTTATACTTGTTTTGTGTTTCAACATTTATATACTTTTATCTTGATTTTATTTCAACTTCAAATCTTTAATTTATTTTATGAATTTATTCTCAATTAATAATTGAAAATAAAAAATCCCGAATAACTCGGGATTTAAAATAATAGAAAATAACCACTTTACTTATCGCAAGTACTATTCAACATATTCACCCATATTCCCAAACTTTTCTATACGATCTTCAATTAATTTCTCAGGTTTTAATTTCACTAATGCATCAAGTTCTTCCAGCAAAGCGGTTTTTAAAATATCCGCTGCTGCTTTATGATCTTTATGTGCCCCACCCATTGGCTCTTCAATAATCCTGTCAATTATCTTTTGTTCCAGTAAATCAGGTGCCGTGAGCTTTAAAGCTTCGGCCGCTTGTTCTTTGTAATCCCAGCTTCGCCATAAAATACTAGAACAGGATTCCGGGCTGATAACTGAGTACCAGCAATTCTGAAGCATAAGGATTCTGTTTCCAACTCCAATACCCAGTGCACCACCACTGGCTCCCTCACCAATGATTACCACAATAATCGGGACTCTCAACCTGCTCATCTCAAAAAGGTTTCGTGCGATGGCTTCAGCCTGTCCTCGTTCTTCAGCCTCAAGCCCGGGGAAAGCGCCCGGGGTATCAAGCAGTGTAATAACGGGCTTATTAAATTTTTCTGCTAGTTTCATCAGTCTTAGTGCTTTGCGATATCCCTCGGGATTTGCCATTCCAAAATTTCTGTAAACATTCGATTTTGTATCTCTGCCTTTTTGCTGCCCGATAAACATAACTTTATAATTTCCCAGTTTTGCAAACCCACCGACTATGGCTTTATCATCTGCAAAATGTCTGTCGCCATGAAGTTCTTCAAAATCCTCGGTCATCAGGTTTATATAATCCAATGTAAAAGGTCTATCGGGATGACGGGCAAGCTGTACTCTTTGCCACCTGGTTAATCCTTTATAAAGTTCCTCTTTTAACTGAGTAACCTTAGCTTCCAATCTTAAAATATCCTTCTCTATATCCAGGCTGCCCGAAGATTCCCTCATCTCTTCAAGTTTTGCTTCGAGTTCAAAAATCGGTTTTTCAAAATCTAATATCGTTTTTCCCATTTATCCTTTTTTACTCCACATTTTATTCAATGATCTTCCAAGAATTTCAAGGTCAAGCCATATGTTTTGATTTTTTGCGTAATAAAAATCCAGTTTTTCCTTTTCAGTTTCGGTATTATTTTCAACATACCAAAATCCGGTAAGACCCTGCCTGCCAAAAAAAACAAACCCATCTGTACTACTTGATTTGGGACCTACAAAAGATCTTTTCCCGAAAACAACAGATGGAATGCCTTTAATAAAAGCTCTAAATTCTGTCTCCTTTTTGTTGAGCTTTGAGAAGAAATATATGAAAGGATAGATGAAAAACAAAACAAAAAGTCCTAATATTAAATCAAACAATCTTTTAATAACCTTCATAAGCGGTTTTGAAATATTGTAATGAACTCCAATCAGAGGAATTTCATCGAGCATTGAAACGGCTGTTTTACCAACAACAAAATTTAAATCCGATCCGCTTATTTTAAAATCAACAGATTCGCTTTGACATTGAGCAACTATTGTCATCATTTTACCATAGTCTAATGCTTCTGAACAAAAGATAATCTCAGTTACGTCAAATTCTTTTATTACCTTAATAATATTCTCTGTGCTGCCTACTACATTAAACGATCCTATCGTCTTACCTATATCAGCAAGAGATAATCCGATTAAACCAATAATACTGCGAATGTCTGTTCTTTTAAACTTCAGTTTCTCGGCAACATTTATTGCCTGCTCATTTGTACCTACAATAAGCGTACGGCTTTTACTCACATCATTTTGTTGAACACCGATCTTAAAGAATGACTTTAAAAATATTCTCCAACTTACTGTCAGAAACAACAACAGCATATAATCGATGATTACCAGTGCCCTGCTGTACGCAAATTCTTTGAAGAAAAATGTAAGCGATGAGAGTGTAAAGAAGCTAATAAACACTACAAGAAAATTTCTTAGCACCGACAAACTTTCTCGTCTATAGAGACCTGTTAAGGTTCCAATTATTATGTGAATAAATGCCGGGACAGTATATATAATTATTAAGTGCTCCGACTGAAAACCGGACCAACCGCTGTACTGTATATAAAATTCAGCCGCAACAAATAAACAAATGTTAAAAAAGATAAAATCTAATAGTGCAGCTATAATAGCCAACTTGATTTTACCGATATAAGCCAGAGTTCTTCTTATACCAATCGCGGATCGTAAAATTGCTTCAACAAGAAACGGACCTGATAAATGTTTTTTAACGAATAAATGCATTGCACGATAAAATTCTTTTGTTTCGTCAATGCTGCTTCGATTTGTACTCTCTCCTTTGTAATGAATGATCTGTGTTTCATGAACATAGTATACTTTGTAACCGGCTTTTTTAATCCGGTAACTTAAATCCAGATCCTCTCCATACATAAAAAAGTCCTCATCAAAACCTCCGACTTTTTCATATACTTCTTTTTTCATCATCATAAATGAACCCGACAATGCATCGACTTCGTAAGATTCATTTTCATCAAGGTAGGTTAAATTGTAACTTGCAAATATCTTACTGTTCGGGAATAAGCTGCTTAATCCCGTCACCTTGCAAAAAGAAGTCCAGGGCCCGGGAAAACTTCTTCGGCAGGCTAACTGGAGGGAACCATCGGGATTCAAAATTTTACAACCTGCTAATCCTGTTTCCGGATTTTTTTCAAAAAACCCTTTCATCTTATCAATGGTGTTTTCACTAACAATCGTATCCGGATTTATAAGCATAATATACTTTCCACTTGCAAGCTTCATTGCCTGATTATTTGCCCTTCCAAAACCAACATTTACCGAATTTACGATCAACTTGATATCAGGAAATTTTTCTTTGATAAGTTCCACACTGCCATCATCCGAGGCATTGTCAACAATGAATATTTCTTTGAAGTAATTAACCGAGGCTTTTTCTATTGAA
>JASFSF010000370.1:0-3338 GCA_050114555.1 Ignavibacteria bacterium | reverse complement strand
ACAAAATGCAAATGTATTAGGAGCATCATATTCAGACAGTGCACCTCAAATGTTGTTGGAAGTAAAAATATTTCATAAAGAAGGTTCAGTGGATGATCAAAATCATACTTTAATTGCTATTAGTGCCGATCATGATTTTGTTGAAACGTATAAAATTGATTTGGCAAAAGGCAGATATTTTTTAAAGCAAATGAAAACAGACGACGAAGCGATTATTCTTAATTCAGCAGCAATTAATGTGATGGGAATAGAGAATACGGATGAAGAAAGAGTCATTCAAATGGGACGTCAAAACGCTCCTTTAAATGTAATAGGTGTTGTTCAGGATTTCCATTTTCAGACACTGCATGTTAAGATTCAACCAATGGCTTTTCTCTTACTTAAAAAGAAACCCGGAGTCGTGCTGTCTGTACGTATAAGTCCTAACGATGTGGAAGAAACTGTTGCATACATTCAGAAAACTTGGAATGAATTTGTTCCCGGGCAGCCAATTGAATACGTATTTATGGATGAAGAATATAACAAGTTATACACAGCCGAAAGTCAAAGTGGGAAGGTATTTGCCGTCTTCTCTCTTATAGCTATAATTATTGCTTGTATGGGTTTATTTGGAATTGCGTCTCTTACCTCAGAGCAAAGAAGAAAAGAAATTGGAATACGAAAGGTAATGGGTGCTTCAGTTACACGAATAACACTTTTACTTAACATCGAGTTTATTAAATGGGTAATGTTAGCAAATTTAATTGCATACCCGATAGCTTATTTTGCAGTAAATGATTGGTTGCAATCTTTTGAATATAAAGTGGAACTTTCTCTTTGGATGTTTATTAGTGCAACTGTTTTAGCAT
The DNA here is from genome assembly GCA_050114555.1 of Ignavibacteria bacterium. GTDB lineage: Bacteria > Bacteroidota > Ignavibacteria > Ignavibacteriales > Ignavibacteriaceae > BMS3ABIN03. Next base: position 2,490 of record JASFSF010000370.1, on the reverse strand, counting down.
TACTTACCGCTGTGATCACTGTTAGTTTCCAAACACTGCGAGCTGCTACTACAAATCCTGTAAATGTACTAAAATATGAATGAGTTTAATTAAGTATACAAATTCAATAACAAATAGCGTGAGTAAAATGAAAGACGTTACAATACCTTTAGTAGATTTTTTGGAAGAACAGATTGCTGAAGTAGAAGTAAAAATCAACGGTAAAAAAAGAAAATATAGTTTTCGTATAGAATCTTTCCCTTGGGGAGTTGAAACAGTTGGTGGTCAAATTGATGACTCATCGATAACAGAAAAGATTGAAAAATTACGTGAAAGCATAGAAAACTATGACAATAACTGGGAGTTGGTTCAAATATTTTCACCAGCTCCGAATGCAAAACATATACAGGTTTTGTTCAGGCAAAAAACTGGTAGTTAACTCAATTTTAGCTAGATCTTACAAGAGTCACCATGATTTCAAATTATATAAAAACAGCATTTAGAAATTTCTTTAAATACAAAACCTATACACTTATCAATATATTCGGAGTTGCAATAGGCACCGCTGCATTCATATTAATTATGCAGTATGTAGGTTTTGAAAGAAGTTATGATAAATTCCAAGAAGATAGTGATCTCATCTATCGTCTTCGTTACGAACGCGAGAGTGAAGATGGTGAAACGGTAAGATTTGCTTCCTGCTGTCCCCCAGCAGCGTTACGAATAAGGGATCAATTTACAGAAGTTGAAAAGATTGCAAGACTTTTCAGATATAGTGCTGTTATCTCAACAGGAGAAAATAAATTTTTAGAAGAAAGGATCTTTTTTGCGGAACCCGATTTTCTTGATATTCTGAAGTTTGAATTTCTTAAAGGTGACCCGCTAAATGGTATCCGTAAACCCAACAACGCGTTTATTTCACAATCAACGGCGATTAAATACTTTGGTACCGCAGATTGCATTGGAAGGAATTTTATTTTCAACGGAAAAACCAGTTACCAGGTAACAGGTATCTTTAAAGATATTCCATACAACTCTCATGTTAAGTTTGATTTTTTACTCTGCTATAAAAACATATTAGATATTTACGGACAGGACATAGAGGATTCGTGGGGAGACACTGGTGCGTTTACATATCTTAAAGTGAAACGGGGAGCAGATATCCAAAAGCTTGAGGAAAGTTTCGTTCAAATTGCTGAAGCTGAATTCGGGGAAGTGCTGGATTATTATAAGATCAAAATGCATCTGCCAATGCAGCCTTTGGAAGATATTCATCTTGAATCTCATTTCCAGCAAGAGTATGAAGTAAATGGTGATAAAGCTGCAGTGAATGTTTTATTTATTATAGCATTCTTCATTATTATAATGGCGTGGATCAATTACTGTAACTTATCAACAGCTCGTTCATTAAACCGCGCGAAAGAAATTGGATTAAGAAAGGTTGTCGGAGCCTCCAGGAGCCAGCTATCGGTACAACTGTTTATTGAAACTGTGATGCTGAATGTTTTTGCCGTTGTGCTGGCTCTTGGTATTGTTGAGATTAGTAGTTCGTTCATTTCAGATCTTACCGGAATCCCTTTGGAATTTAGTATGTGGGATCAAACCTGGTTATTAGTAATCCTCCCATTGATAGTTATCGCCGGAATATTACTTACCGGTTTTTACCCGGTTTTTGTTATCTCTTCATTCAGACCAGTTGAAATTGTTAAAGGCAGATTTGCCAGTTCCAGGTCGGGATTAATACTTAGGAAAATTCTGGTTGTTTTTCAATTTGCACTTGCATTGTTATTAATTGTTGGTACACTGACAGTTTCAAAACAGGTTTCATTTATGAAGAAACAAGAACTTGGTTTCTCGGTAGATCAAATGTTAATTTTAAATTTACCACGAGTAAAAGATGATAATTTTAACAGTAAACTGGAAACATTTAAACAGGAACTTGAATTATTAAACAGCATCAGGGAAGTTTGTGTAACCACCGAAGTTCCCGGTCGGCAGATATACTGGGATGCTGGTGGTATTTACAAAGAGGGGCAGGATAGTGATTCCAAGAACTACCAGATAGTTGGTATTGATTATGATTTTATGGATATGTTTAATTGCGAAATTCTTTATGGTCGTAATTTTTCAAGAGAATTTACGGATGAATCAAAATCTTTGATTCTTAATGAAACTGCCGCTGATTGGCTTGGATTTGAGAATTCCAAAACTGCTGTTGGCGGAAAGGTAGTTTACTGGGGCGAGGTGTTCACCGTTATCGGTGTGGTTAAAGATTATCATCAACAATCACCAAAACAAGCTTTTGAGCCACACATCTTCAGGTTTATGCCTGCAGGAAGAGGAAGACTCGGAGTTATTGCTATGAACATGAACCAGGCGGAAATCCAAAATACAATCAGTTTGGTTAAAGAAAAATGGGATGAATTTTTCCCGGGAAATCCATTCGATTTTTTCTTCCTCGATGAATACTACAATCAACAATACAAATCGGATGAATTATTTGGTAAAGTC
>JASFSF010000369.1:0-3349 GCA_050114555.1 Ignavibacteria bacterium | reverse complement strand
ACGAGCTCCGCGAAGAACAACAGAAACAAAAACTACCTCAATCAATGTATGATAAGCGTTGTCTTCATTTATCTGAAAAGGAAATAAAAAATAACCTTGAAAATGGGACTGCAAAAACTATACGCCTGAATGTTGAACCTGGTAAAAAAATTGTATTTAATGATATAATAAGAGATCAGGTAGAATTTGAAAGCAGTAATGTTGATGATCAGGTAATAATAAAAAGTGATGGATATCCAACATATCATCTTGCAAATGTTGTAGACGACCACTTGATGGGAATCACCCACGTTATTAGAGGTGAGGAATGGTTATCATCAACTCCTAAACATATTTTGTTATATGAATATCTCGGTTGGGAAAAACCTGCGTTTGCTCATCTGCCGCTTCTGTTAAATCCGGACAAATCCAAACTAAGCAAAAGGCAGGGAGATGTTGCAGTTGAAGATTACATGGATAAAGGATATTTAAAAGAGGCACTAATAAATTTCGTTGCATTCCTCGGATGGAATCCCGGCGATGAGTCCGAGTTTTTTTCGATGGATGAACTGATTCAAAAATTCAGGCTTGAAAGAGTTCACAAATCCGGTGCAGTGTTTAATCTTGAAAAACTAACCTGGCTTAATGAAGAACATTTGCGGAATAAAAGCAGTGATGAACTTCTAATAAGACTTAAGGAAGAAATATCAAAATCAGAGTATACAGAAAAGCACTTTGAAGATGACTATTTACTTAATGTAATTGAAGCGATGAAACCACGTGTTTCATTCATAAAAGAATTTATAACAACATGCACCTATTTTTACTCAGATCCACGAGATTATGATGAGAATGTAACTAAAAAACGATGGAAAGAAGATTCTCCTGAACTACTTGAAAAACTTAGAGACAAAATTGCATTACTTAATAATCCTGCAAAAGAAGATTATGAATCAGCATTGAATGCAACTGCTGAAAAAATGAATGTTGGGAAAGGACAATTGATACATCCTGTAAGATTGGCCGTCTCAGGCACAGGTACGGGACCAGGTGTTTATGATTTACTTTTCATTCTGGGAAAAGATGAGTGCATAAAGAGAATAAACAAAGCACTTGATACTCTAAAGCAGTAACAACAACTAAACAAAAAGAATAATGGAAGACAAGAATATCGAATCATCACCGGAATCCAGGCCTTCTAATTTTATTAAAGAGATTATTGAGGACGATTTAAAAAAGGGTAAAAATGATGGGAGGGTACATACACGATTTCCGCCCGAGCCAAACGGTTACCTGCATATCGGTCACGCAAAATCGATCTGTTTGAATTTTAACCTAGCAGATGAATATAACGGTCTGTGCAATATCCGTTTTGATGATACAAATCCATCAAAGGAAGAGCTTGAATATGTTGAATCTATTAAAGAGGATATTAAATGGCTCGGTTATGATTGGGGAGATCGTGAATACTATGCATCTGATTATTTTGATCAATTGTACGAGTTTGCTATTAAATTAATCAAAAAAAATAAAGCGTATGTAGATTCTCAAACTGCTGATCAAATAAAAGATACTAGAGGCACACCGACCGTCCCCGGAAAAGAAAGTCCTTTTCGGAACCGATCAGTCGAAGAAAACCTGGAACTTTTTGAAAAAATGAAGGCCGGTGAATTTAAAGATGGTGAGCATGTATTGCGTGCAAAAATCAATATGTCATCACCGAATATGAATATGCGTGATCCGGTTCTATACCGAATAAAACACGAATCCCATCATCGAACCGGAGATAAATGGTGCATTTACCCAATGTACGATTGGGCTCATGGCCAATCCGATTCAATAGAAGGTATTACTCATTCAATATGTACACTTGAATTTGAAAATCATCGTCCACTGTATGATTGGTGTATTGAGCAGCTTGAAATATTTCATTCACAACAAATCGAGTTCGCCAGACTAAATTTAAGCTATACAATAATGAGCAAACGAAAACTTCTTGAGTTGGTTGAAAACAAAATTATTAATGGATGGGACGATCCACGAATGCCAACTTTATCTGGCTATCGCAGAAGAGGCTACACACCGGAGTCTATCAGGAATTTTTCTGAAAGGGTAGGTGTTGCCAAAAGGAATAACGTCATCGATGTGGCATTACTTGAACATTCAATCAGAGAAGATCTCAATAAGAAAGCTCCCCGTGTGTTGGGTGTATTACGTCCTTTAAAGGTTGTTATTGAAAATTATCCTCATGATAAGGTTGAAATGATGGAAGCTGTCAACAATCCCGAAGATGAATCGATGGGTACACGAGAAATACCATTTTCAAAAACCATTTATATCGAGAGAGATGATTTTCTTGAAGATCCACCTAAGAAATATTTCAGACTTTCACCCGGGAAAGAAGTAAGATTAAGATACGCTTACATAATCAAATGCAAAGAAGCGATTAAGGATCCCAGAACCGGTGAGATTCTGGAACTAAGATGTTCTTATGATCCTGATACAAAAAGCGGAACAGGAACAAGTACTAAAAAAGTAAAAGGTACTATACACTGGGTATCAGCGAAACACTCAGTGAGTGCTACGGTTAATCTATATGACCGTCTTTTTCTTGAGAAAGATCCGGCCGGAGATAAAGAAAAAGATTTCAAGGAATTTGTAAATCCAAATTCACTGATTGTGTTAAAAGATTGTAAGTGCGAACAATCAATGAATACTTTTGAACAAGGTGCAAGAGTTCAATTTGAAAGGCTTGGATACTTCTATCTTGAAAATAAAAATAGAGGGGATAAGAAAATAGTTTTTAACAGGATAGTTACGTTAAGAGACTCGTGGGCGAAAATTGAAAATGCGCAAAAAAGTAAGAGTTAATTAATCTCAAACTTCTGTGTTATTCTTCTGTAAAACTTCATCACTTGAATTAAATGCCGCACTCCCTCACGATCTGCTTCATTATGAATTTTTCTAAAGTCAGTTAATTTTGTTGTTGAACCTGTAAGCTTACCTACTTCATCGGCAGAATGAAGTACAACAATTCCGTTGTCATAAATATCATAATGCCCTTCATGACCAATGAAAGTTCTCATATTTCCTCATTATTTTTCAGTTTAATCAAGAATTAAAGATGTCGTCGTCAAATTCGTCATCCAGATCTGAAAGATCGAGATCCCTGATGTTATAATCTTCCAAAAGATTATCCATTTTCAATTCCTCTTCATATAACGACTCATTGTCCGATGAGTCCAGGTTGAGATATGAAAATGTATCATCGTAAAATGACTTCTTTGACTGTAAACGCTTTTTCTTTCTCACTTATGCCTCCTGTTAGTGATAATTTACCGAAGTTGCCAAAATCTGTGCCAGAAGCAAA
>JASFSF010000368.1:0-3357 GCA_050114555.1 Ignavibacteria bacterium | reverse complement strand
AATGACAGGCCTAATAATTGAATTTTTATTGCTCTGCCTTCTGGCAGCAGTATCATTCTTTTCACCAACAGAGAAAAAAGATGATTTACAGGAAAGTATAGAGAGCCTGTCATTATCGGTAGCTAAATTTACCGAAAGTATCCCTTCAGAAATCGTACAAAAATTAATCAGCAGCACTCAGGACACAGCCTCCGCTACTCAAAGATTAATTACAGATGAAATTGAAATCCTCAACAAATTCAGGGCAAAGCTGGATGAGAGGATTGCCCAGATAGATCAGGATATTATTCATATAAGACAAAACATTTCTCAAGCTATGATAGATTCCTCTGCACAGATGGAATCTGTTATTGAACAGGAAAAGGAAACTTTAGAAAGATACAACAAACTCGTAGACACACTGATTGAGGGAACTACAGGTACATTGTCGGGCATATCGGAAAATATATCTTCCGAAATAAAGAAAACATTTGCCACTACTGCTGCTGTTATGACACGACAGGAAAAGATGATAGTTAAATTTTACGGCATTAACTCAAAACTTCTATCGGAGGCGCAGGATAGTTTTAAGAAATTTATTTTGAACTATACCGAAATGGTTGAAAAAGAATCTCAACGATTGGAGTGGCTGGGTTCAAATCAGTTAAGACCCGAAGAGTTTATGGCTAATGTTAGCAAATCAAATGAACGATTAATCTCACACCTGGAAAATATCGATAACACATTAAAAATAATTCTGGATCAACAGGGGAATGGCTTTCAGGATGCAAGCAGAAGAAGATCTTTATGGGGACGGCTGGGATTTAGAAACAGAAAAGATTTGGATAAAACACTTTGATAAGTAATTCAAAGAAATACAGGGTGCCCTTTTATTTTGTTCTATACCTGGTGGTACTGGTCGAATTGCTGCTGGTTGTTATAGAAAGAGATAGCACCGAAACCGAACTAAAAGAACGACTTGCTGAATATGTAACGATACAGGATAGTGTAATTTCGCTTTATACGCAGCCAATAATTTTGGAGATTAAACGGAATAATGAATGGACAATTTCGAATAACGACAGTCTTCATCTCGTTGTTACAGTATCAAACTTACAAACACCCGAAGAAAAGGCCAGTGTAGAATACTATATAAATGCTCCGGAAGAAAATAATAGAAATTATCATCGGGTCGTTACCGATAAAAAAACAGGCTTCGGCAATTTTTATTTTAAGACCAATCGATATGGAACATACTCTTTCGATGTTTACTGTAAATTAAAGAGACAACTGCCTCGCTATCTCCCACAAGTAATAATTGATGGGATTTACTCCAAAGTGGGTGCTGATTTCATATCGGTAAGTGACACTGTTAATTTTAAAGTAAAAGCAAAACACCGGAGGTTAACCTTTGACAGACCGGGTCGTGGTTAATTTTTTTTGGCATTAAATAATTTTCATCCGAGATATAGAAATGAAGAAAATATTTCTGCTTATAATCCTGCTATTAATCAGTGAAAGAGCTTTTCCACAGGCAAGCCGGTTGTCTTTTGGAATAAGCAACCCGATAACCTTTTTGGATACAATAAATGTTTTTGTTGGAGAGCATTTTCAAATTACAGATAAACTTTCGGATTGGTCTCCAAATTTTGGTGACATAACTTATACCCTGGGCGTGTACCTAAATATGAGAATACCCGGGGCCCGACAAATTTCCTTTGAACAAAATAACGGCGGTTTCGAATATTATCGTGGCCAGCTTAACTATCTATCCGGAAGCGGCATTGGATTAAAATCAAATGTTGAAACCGGAGTTAATCCGGGCGATTACGAAATTCAAATTTCTTCCGAAATTAACTCTGCGGGAATTTATTATTTTGTGGGCATTATAAGAGGACGAAGCGAGCGCGGTGGCTATTTTGAAGATGCCGGGTACTGGGTTGTAAGATGTCAACCTCGTTCCAGGAATGAATTAGCATACGACATTAATCTAAATGATACTTATTATTATGGTGAATCGGTCTACCTGGATTTTAGTTTTCCCGGGGAAGGAATGGATAAAATTTCCAACTATTACTATAGAATTTTTGAAAATAACACAGAAATATTTTCCGGAATTGGGCCAATGATTGATCTGAATGTAATAACCAAGAACACTTCAATGGTTAACCGATCATTCACAATTGAGGGTTACTATGGTGGAAAAATCGTCAGGTTTTTCAATTCGGCAATTCCGGGACCGGATTCAACTATATGGAACTTCAGATTATTACCGCCCGAAAATTTTGAAATTGATTCTAAGTGGATATCCAAGGATAATTTTGATAACCTTACAAATAATGATATAATAGATGCCCTGGACATGAATCAGGTTGAGAACAGAAGAATTAAATTTCAATATTACGCGCCGGTTGAAAAGGGTGCAATCGTAACCACACCATTGTTGAGGAATTTATCAGTAACATCAACACCGCCGGACTTTCTGGTTGGTTCGTCAAACAAGTATCGCGTGTTTGATGATGGAATCTGGAAAGTTATTGAATTCAACGTCAATTCAAGATTTTTGAGTAACATATCCAGAAATTCAACAAAGAAAATAATCCTTCACATAAACTTCACAACCCAATTCGGAGAACAAAAGAATCTCTCATTTGTAGGATTTATATTTTAACATATGTTTGAGTTTACCATGAAAAAAATATATCTGAAAACTTTATTAATCATTTTACTTTTCTTTATTTGTTCAATAATTCACTTCAACAGTGTTTTATTTGCACAGGAAGTTAGAAAACCTGTAAGGATCTCATCCCAGGAGTCACCAGGTTTTCAACTAAAGTATGGAATGGGCTTATCTACCCGTTACGTTTGGCGAGGGCTTGATCTTGCCAAATCACCTGCATTGGAACCTTACGCAAGAGCTTTATTCTCTAATTTTGAAATATCATTAAATGGTATATTCGGGCTATTCGAAAATGCTGCAAAACATCCAGACTTTGTGAATCCCAGAAATCCCCAAAACATTAGTATTGATTTACTAAACAAAATAGCTTTTAATGAAATCATTACTAATTTATTTTATCACATCAGGGCTGAGTTCGGAACTATAAGAATTGGATTTACAGAGTATTACTTTACAGACGGTTTGGTGAAAAAAGTTGAGATTGACTCAATCGGGGTAACTAATACAACATACCCAAAATCAACATGGCTTAATTGGGAAGATAACGGGGAGGGTGCACACACCATTGAAACAAGTTTAAGATTTGAGGGTAATAAAAACTTCCCCCTGTGGGTTTTTGTTGGTATTAATATATACAACGATCCTAGTAATTCTATTTATGTTGAAACAGGTTACACGTTTAATTTGTTACGTAATAA
>JASFSF010000367.1:0-3363 GCA_050114555.1 Ignavibacteria bacterium | reverse complement strand
AAGCTTACCTCATTTCTTTTAAGTATTAAAACCGGTTGCAGATTACTTGATAGTCAGTGTGGTTTCCGTGCTTTTAAATCCGATGTGGTAAAAAATATTGAAACAACTTACCCTGGTTATGAGGCGGAAAGCGAAATACTTATACTGGCAGCCCGTAACAATTATAAAATTGGATTTTGTAATATTTCAACGATTTACGGCAATCAGAAAAGTAAAATGAATCCCATCAAGACAACTTTTGGATTTATTAAAATATTATTTATATAATCTGTATGGGTAATTCTAAAAAATGGGAAATCCCGGGAATAGCAAAAAGACAAAGCGTTTATAATGCGGCCAGGCTCATTTTAAAATTTCGTATTAGGCAGCTTTTAGAGAGAATCGACAGTTATTTCCAGAACAGAACTGAAGAAAATCTCCACGATATTAGAATAGCGCTGCGCAGAGTTCGCTATAATATGGAGTTATTTATTGTCTGTTTTGAAAGAAAGATATTTCTAAAATTCTATAAAAATGTTGAATCACTTCAGGATTTATCAGGTCTTGTTCGTGATCTTGACGTATTTAAACAGAACATTGATTCGCTCATTAAGGAAGAACGGGTAAGAGTAAATAAGTCGGTTTTAGATAAGGTTGAAGAAAGAAGAATTTCGCTTGAAAAAGATCTAGAGCTGGAGTTAATGAAATTCGTGCATGGGAAACCATTAAAAGACTTTAACAAATTATTAAACTAATCAAGGGTGACTATCATGAAACTAAGATATTTTTCTCACTCGTCTTTTCAAATTACTACACCTTCAAATATTAAAATTATAATCGATCCTTTTTTGGACGGCAATCCTACTTCACCGGTTAAAGCGGATGATGTTGAAGCAGATTATATTATTCTAACTCACGCCCATGGCGATCATATCGGTGATGCATTTTCAATTGCAAAACGGTGCGGTTCTACATTTATCTGCGTAAATGAACTGGCAGAGTATTGCAAATCAAAAGGTTTTAATGCACATAACATGCATATCGGGGGAGGCTATGATTTTGAATTTGGCAGGGTCAAGTTTACAATCGCTCATCATGGTTCTATGACACCGGATAATACGTACGGCGGAGAGCCTGCTGGTGTACTGATCACCATCGATGGAAAAACAATTTATCATACGGGAGATACCGGGTTGTTTTACGATATGAAACTGATCGGCGAAATGAACAACATTGATTATATGCTTCTGCCTATTGGTGATAATTTCACTATGGGAATTACAGACGCTCTGAAAGCTGTTGAATTTGTAAATCCAAAAAATGCAATACCGATGCATTATAATACTTTTCCTGTAATCGAAGCTGATCCGGAAGAATTTAAGAATAAAGCAGTAGAAAAAGGGACTAAGACAAGAGTTATGGAATATGGTGAAGAGATAGAATTATAGATAGTTTCTCTTCCTTCAATTAATATTCCTATGAAAATTTAGATCGAAACACTATTTTAAAATTCTGTTTAGTCAGAATTCTTTTAGATAGTAATAAGTACCAGTAGTATATGACGAAGATAATATCTATAGCTAATCAAAAGGGCGGTGTTGGAAAAACTACAACGGCCATAAATGTATCTTCACTTCTGGCAGCTGCCGAAAAGAAAACATTATTGGTTGACATCGATCCGCAAGCCAATTCATCATCAGGATTGAGTATACGAGATCATTCTCCATCAGTTTATGACGTTTTGATTGGTCAGGTGGAAGTTAGTAAAGCGATAATAGATTCATACATGCCTTTTCTTGACCTTTTGCCGTCAAACATTAATCTTGTCGGTGCTCAAATAGAACTTGTTGAAATGCACGATAGAGAGAAAGCATTAAAAAGTGCATTGGATCCTATCACAGCAAATTATGATTATATCATTATCGACTGTCCTCCTTCTTTAGGGCTTTTAACATTGAATTCCCTTACTGCCTCGGATTCTGTTTTAATACCGGTACAGTGTGAGTATTTTGCATTGGAAGGACTTGGTCAATTGTTGAATACAATTAACATTGTTAAAAAACATTATAATCCGGAATTAATGATCGAGGGAGTATTATTAACAATGTTCGACACCCGGTTAAATTTATCCCATCAGGTGGCTGAAGAAGTAAGAAAATACTTTGGTGATAAAGTTTATAAAACAGTAATAAATCGTAATGTTCGTATTTCGGAATCACCGAGTTTTGGTAAACCGATCATACTCTACGATGCAATTTCGATCGGTGCAAAAAATTATATGGCACTAACGAGCGAATTTCTTGAACGAAACAACGGTAATGTGTAGATAATCTGCCCATGAGTAAAACCAAACACGGACTAGGTAGGGGACTTGATGCTTTAATCAAGCCTCAGGAACATATTGTTAATGGAAGTGATGAAAAAGACCTTAAAAACATTGTAAACGATGATGGCAAACACGTAGATATTCTTGCTAAAATATCCGTTGAATTTATTTCGTCAAATCCTTATCAGCCACGAATTGATTTTGATAAAGAAGCAATGGAGGAATTAAAAAATTCAATCCTGGCAAATGGTTTAATCCAGCCAATTACCGTAAGAAGAACACCTGATCATAAATATCAATTGATTTCCGGTGAAAGGAGATTAAAAGCATTCAAAGAAATCGGGTATAAAGATATTCCTGCCTATATCATTAAGATAGATGAAGATGAATTACTATTAGCACTTGCTTTGATTGAAAATATCCAGAGAGAAGAATTAAATCCAATAGAAGTAGGAACTGCATACAAACGACTTATGGATGAATGCCATCTTACGCAGGAACAGATTGCGGAAAAAGTTGGAAAAGACAGAACTACAATTGCAAACTCGATACGGCTTCTTAAACTTCCTGACAAAATTCAACAATGTCTTATTTCCGGGGATATTACTTCCGGGCATGCAAGGGCATTAGTCAATTTGCCTGGCAAGAATGTTCAACTGAAAATTTTGGAAAAAATATTGAAAAGCAATCTTTCGGTTAGAAAGGTTGAACAAATAGTAAAAGATTTTTCCATTGCTGTAAAAAAAGGTACCAAGTCGAAATCATTCAAGGTTTCGAAGAGAACAGCATCGGCAAACTTGAAGAGTCTTGAAGACAGGTTAAGAAAAATTTTCGGAACAAAAGTAAATTGTAAACAAAAGAAAGACGGAACGGGTGAAATATCAATAGAATTTTATTCTTCAGCAGAACTTGAGCGGTTATTTGAATTATTTGAAATCATTGATAAAAATTATAATTAAAACTTCACTCATTCTTCTACTTTTTTCTATCCTGCTGAATGCCCAGCAAGAAAATCCAGGTGATACATCCTCCACAATAACTGAATTTACCTATGAGAT
>JASFSF010000366.1:0-3364 GCA_050114555.1 Ignavibacteria bacterium | reverse complement strand
GTGTGTCGCTTGTTTGGTCCCTAATATATTTTTCAATTCATTATCTGGAAAATTACAAGAAGACTGAGATTGAGTCATTAATTTGGGAAGCTGCTGTTAAAGATTACGAATTAAAGACACTCAAGTCTCAATTGAATCCACACTTCATGTTTAACTCAATGAACAGTATCCGATCATTAATTGAAGAGGATCCTGAAAATGCAAAAATTGCATTAACCAAGCTCTCTAATATTTTACGATATTCTTTAAGAATGGAAAGAGTTGAAAGCGTTCCACTTGGTGAAGAAATTAAATCTGTAAAAGATTATCTTGACCTTGAAAAAATTAGATTTGAGGAAAGATTAAAATACAGTTTAAATATTGACACATCTTCATCACATATTGAAATTCCGCCAATGATGATACAAACTCTTGTTGAAAACGGGATAAAGCATGGTATTTCAAAAATTTCCAGCGGTGGAACAATTGTGATAGAATCGAAAGTTCACAACTCTCATTTATTTATTGAGATTGAAAATGACGGTTTTCTTGAAGAGGATGCTTTAAAAAATTCAAAAGGTTTTGGTGTTGCCAATACAAAACATAGATTAAATTTACTCTTTGGTGAAAAAGCCTCATTTGAATTATCGAACAATAAAAACTATAAAGTAGTTGCAAAATTGCAAATCCCTATAGAAGGAGTAAACTAATGAAAGCTCTAATAGTTGATGATGAAAGACTGGCAAGAACTGAATTAAAAAGATTATTAACTCCGTTTAAGGATGTAAAAGTTGTTGGAGAGGCTGTTAATGCTGATGAGGCCCTGGAAAAAATTCAGGAACTGAAACCTGAACTTGTATTTCTGGATATCCAGATGCCCGGGAAGACAGGATTTGAAATGTTGGAAGAACTTGACAGCGTACCTACAATAATATTTGTTACTGCTTATGATGAATATGCATTAAAGGCGTTTGAATATAATGCGCTTGACTATCTTTTAAAACCGATCGAACCAAAAAGACTTGAAGAAACAGTTAACAAGCTTATTGAGAAGAATCGTAAAAAGACTGTGCAGGAACTTGAAAAAGAAATTTTAGCTGAAACAGACCAGGTATTTGTTAAAGATGGTGAAAAATGCTGGTTCGTTAAACTTGAACACGTAAGATTATTTGAATCAGAAGGAAATTATGTGCGTATATATTTTGATGACAATAAACCACTAATTCTGCGAACACTTAACTATCTTGATGATAGACTGGATGATAAAGTCTTCTTCAGAGCAAACAGAAAACATATAGTAAATCTGAAATGGATTAATTCTATTGAACCCTGGCTGAATGGCGGGCTTCTTGTAAAACTTAAAGATGGTCAGAAGGTAGAAGTCTCGAGAAGGCAGGCTATAAAGTTTAAAGATATGTTAAGTTTGTAATAATATTGCCTCTAATTTAGCAATTCCCAGCTAAGCCCAAACCTGATGCTTCTTTCCGGCATCGGATAATATGGTTGAATAAAATACTTTTCGTCGAGCAGATTCTCCCAGATAAAATAAACTATAGCAACTTTTTTGATCTCCCCTGCCAAAGTAAAATCAATCCTTTTTGATGGTTCAACATTTACATATCCGGAATTTTCTGCATATGCTGTTATTTTTCCCTTATAATAAAATTTAATTCCAGTCTTTAGCAACAAGCTCTCATCAAAAAATATATCATTTAAATATAACCCTCCTTGAAACCGAATCTCGGGTAAAGAAAATATTGCATATCCATTTTGATCAAAATAATATGATGTGTTTGTTTCAATCAGAATCTTCCAGATTTTATAGTTGAAAACAATGCCAAGCCCTTTAATAGATTGTGGTTCAAAATAATCGTCATCCAAAATGAATGGAGACCTTATATAAGACGGGATGAAATTGTTTCTCGAAAAATATTTTATATCGCTCAGCAACGTCTCATTTTTTATTCTTATTCCAGCTTCAAAGGTTTTTACTTTCTCATCAACTAGTTGGTTATAAACCGAGTAGCCTGAATACAATGAGAAACAGTCAAAGGGTTTATAATACAAGTCAAATCCAATACCTGAACTGTTGGTCGGATTTTCTTCACTGTTTTCATCCAAAGATTGGCGAGAATACTTGTAGAAAAACGATGGGATTAATCTTCCACCAAGCAGATTTAATGAAATAATTGAACTAACAGAAAAATAGTTGTGATTGATTGATAGGTCTTCATTGCTTAATCCTCCCGCATACTGGAATGTTTTGTTGTTTTCATATGTGCTTAGTAATTGTAGTGATAATATATCATATCTTTGGTTGAAGTTAAGAACCACCCCAAAATTTTTATTATCATACCCGTCTTTTAAAACTATGGTGTCAAGTTCATTTGAGATTTCATTATCAGAGTATTTATAAAATAATGCAACATCCATTCGTGCATTTTCCCAGGGCAGGGTTTTAGCTTTCAATCGGAAATGATGATTTAAAATTTTCTGAATCCTGCCAGGGTAATTAACAAATGCATCTGTGTTGTTATATAGTATTGAATTAATATCCGCGGTCAACTTAGCTATGCTGTCGACATCAACTCCCCCATTTAAGCCTATCTCTTCATCAACTGAACGATATGATGCAATGATATTAATCCTATTAGAAAGGAAATATTTTAGCTTTGCATTTATTTGCCACAAACTTAAATCTGTGTTAATATAATTATCATCCGCAGCCCTGTTTGTTACCTGAAAAGACAAATTCCATCTTTTGTAAATACGCGCATTGAACATTCCATCTATCATCCCTTCTCCCTCAGGTCCCTCATAATATCTTATTCTTGAATAAGGTTCAGCAGATATAAAATCTTTCATAATAAAGTTTACAGCAACAGGATTATTATAAGGCCCGAATAAAAATCCCCTTGGGGACGGTATGACTTCTATAGAATCAATATCCTCGCTTTGAAGATGATTAAGATCAAGAATATTTTTATACCTGTCATTTCTCAGTAAACCGTCTTCCAAATAGCTTATTCCTCCAAATCCTGCCCCGTAAATAAACGATTCATTCGGATAACCGATAAATGCCAGGTCCCGCACAAAATTCAACGGAAATAGTCGAAGGTGATCACCGCTATAACGGTAATTTTCAAAAAGGAAAGATCTTTTATTGATGATATTACCAACATTGGAAATAGGTTCTTCCTGAATTGGAACTAGAGTATCACGAACTATTAAAGTAGTCCCGGATTTTAATGAATCACTTACAGACAGAGAATCAATAACTGTTAGACTTATTGTTGAATCCAGCTTTAAAGAATCTTCCGGTAATATTATTTGATTAATACCAAAAGAATATGAAGTGACATAAAAAAGGAGCAATAATATTTGA
>JASFSF010000365.1:0-3369 GCA_050114555.1 Ignavibacteria bacterium | reverse complement strand
AAAATTAAAATTACCCTTAACAAGTCAAATTATTATAAATAGCATATAATTTTAATACAAACATTTGCTTAAACTTTTCTTTTGATACTATTTGTGTTTTATTGTGAAATTGGCGAAATTTGTTAAAGACAATATTTAATTTTATCAACAGTTAAGGGGAATTTATGGACACAAATTCCACCGCAGAAAGACTGGCAAATTTAACATTCAGCCTGTTAGCTAATTGCCAGGAAAAAGAGGTTCACCTGGCTGAAATTCACGGTCTGACTCAAGCTGAATTCAGATGCCTGAGATTATTTGGAACTGATGAAAGTCTGAATAATAAGACTATTGCAGAAAGAATGAAACTCAGTCCCAGTCGTTTAACCAGGATTATTGACGGTCTTGTTAACAAAGAATATATTGAGCGTGAGATTGATCCGAATGACAGGCGAAACATGAGAGTAAACCTGTCATCCAAAGGCAAGGCACTCGTTCAACAGCTTAACAAAGCCTATGTAGATATCCATTTTGAGATTTTACAGGATATTGATCCTGCTCAACATGAGTCGCTGATAACAGCAATGACTCACCTGCTCAGCGCATTAGAAAAATGGCTGGCTAAAACACCTGAAAAAAATCTCGTATAAGATTTTTTAATTATTGTCAAGAACGTTTTGAATTAGCTTTGTAAAAAAGTTAATCAGAACGTTTTTGATAGTTCAGATATTTTTTTACCAGCTCCAGATTTGCTGTAAGTTCATTTAAATTCTGGTAACAACTAACTGTTAAGGTGAGATAATTTTCTTCGAAATGTTTTTTTATATCATCTGATGAATTCTTAATTATACTTCTAATCTCATCGATAACCTTTTCTGTACTTTCAGACAGATCTTTTTTCACATAATCAAGATTTTCTATTTCCTTAAACTCTTTACCCTTTTTCAGAATACGTTTTAATCCCTCAACATATTTACCGGTGAATGCAAGCTCTTCAAATTCATCTTCCAGATTTTCTTTTAAGCTCTCATCAATTAATATCTGGAGATCAGTTTTCCGTAGTAGTAAAGAATCTGAGAATTCTTCAACTTCTTTTAAGATGTTTGCTCTTAGTTCAGTTTTCATTATTTATTTTTTTACGCCGAGTCCAATACCATCTCCGATTGGTAGAATAGTTGTCCGTAAGTTGGGCTGTTCGATAAATAATTCATTAAACTCGCGTATGTGTTGCGCGGACACTTTGTATTCGGCAGGCACCTTCGAAGCAGCAGCATATCCGTGCCATAAGAGGTTATCGACGACAATTACCCCGCCCTTTTTTAAAAGAACCATCGAATAATCAAATAATCGTTCGTAATCTTCTTTATCCGAATCAAGGAAAATTAAATCATATTTTTTCTTAAGACGCGGCATTATATTCAACGCATCACCTTCCAGCAGTTTAATTTTCTGTTCAAGTTCCGCTCTGTCGATAAATTCCTTTGCCATTGCTATATTTTCTTCGCTTAATTCAATTGTATGAATTCTGCTGTTCTTTTTCAGATTTCGTGCTATTCTAATAGAAGTATACGCTATAGCCGTACCTATTTCCAGCACTCTCCCCGGATTCATCATTAAAACTAATTGGTCTATGAATTCCGCCGATTGCCAGTGAAGAATAGGTACTTTTTTGTCCTTTGCATATTCTTCTATGTCACGTAATAATTCATCCTGATTTTTCCGGAAGGAAGAGATGTATTTCTCTTGCGAAGGGTAAAAAATCTTACTCATCGTAAAATCTTATTTGTAATTGATTAGTTAAAGATAATGATAATTTATAAAACGTATTTGTGTTTAGTGGCATTTTTGTTTGTAAACAAGCTATTGATGGAACCAAGAAATAGAATAATTGAATTAAAATTCACATCAAATTGAAAATTCTATCCCATCTGATTCCTGAAGCAGTATCCGTTGACCAGTATATAAACATAACCCTTCCAACAATCATATCTTCGTTTATAAAACCAAAATAGCGGCTATCGTGACTATTGTTGAAATTATCTCCTATCACAAAATATTGATCTTTTTGAACAATATATTCTTTTGAAGGCAAACCATCGATGGTGATTACCGATCCTTCTTTTCTCACAACTTTTTTCCCATATTCGTAAAAGATGAGATGTTGCCATTTATGAATATTTTCGTTGTTAATTGTTAATGTATCGCCTCTGGAAGGTATTACAATCGGACCATAATTATCGCTATTCCATCCGGATCCACTGTAGAATATATTTTTATCCTCTAACCCACTTTCTTTTACATTCTGATAATTTCGAACAAATGAAGGTGGGAGCGACAATTCGCTGCCATTTACAATTATTATTTTATCTATTATTTGTAATGTATCGCCCGGACCGGCAATAATTCTTTTTACGATGCTTGGGTTTGCGTAGATGGATGAGTTATCATCTACAAATGGAAGTTTAAAAATTACCAGATCATTTATTTTTGGTTCCCCGGTTTTTAAAATAACTAATTGCTCAAGAGTTGAGCTGATGAATGGTATCTCACCTGGAGTTCTCAATTTATACGCAGCCAGATTGACCAGGATAAAATCACCCGGAATTAATGTTTCTGCCATCGACGGTGTCGGGATTCTGTAAGCACTAATGATGAAGAACCGTACAATAATAGCGATTATAACGAGAACGAAAATTAGCCGAATAAATATTCTGATGCTTTTAATAATTCACCTTACATTTAGATATTATTCTTCTAATTGAAGGACTGCAAGAAATGCTTCCTGTGGTATTTCAACATTACCAACCTGTTTCATTCGTCTTTTTCCCTCTTTCTGTTTTTCAAGCAGCTTTCTTTTACGTGTGATATCACCACCATAGCATTTAGCAAGAACATTTTTCCTTAAAGCCCTAACAACTGATTTTGAAATCACCTTCGAACCGATTGATGCTTGTATTGTAACCTCAAACATCTGTTTGGGAATCAAATCCTTTAACTTGCTGCAAACCTTTCTGCCCCAGTCATAAGACTTTGATTTATGAACGATGATCGAAAGTGCATCAACAGGCTCTCCGTTCAGTAATATGTCAAGTTTAACCAAATCAGACTCAAGATAATCCATATACTCATAATCAAAAGAAGCATATCCGCGCGTAGTAGATTTCAGTTTATCATAGAAATCAAAAATTATTTCAGAAAGGGGGAATTCAAATTCAAGGTCAGCTCTTGTAGGATCTATATAAGTAGTATTTTTATAAGTGCCTCGTTTATCCATGGCGAGCTTCATGATGTTTCCAACGTACTCGGAAGGAGTAACAATCTGCGCTTTAATAAATGGTTCTTCAACATAATCAATATCACCAAAACGGGGCATTGCTGCAGGATTATCTA
>JASFSF010000364.1:0-3379 GCA_050114555.1 Ignavibacteria bacterium | reverse complement strand
AATTGAGCTGCAGAAAGCGAGGCAAGGGATCCGTTAAATGAACCAATTGGAGTTCTCTTGGCGGAGGTAATTACTATTTTCTTCATACTTAAATCTCTTATAATTTATTTTCAGATATGAAAAATTAAGGAAATTCCATCTAAGTTTCATTTATAGCAGCAGATTAAGGATGAATTTCTAGCTCGATTTTTTTAACGGCAATAATGAAAGTTCAAAAATAACATTAGCTGCCAGCAGATTGATGTTAACATTATTCTTAATATACGATGATAACCTGTCCAGTCTTAATACTACTTCGTTCAATTCTACATCCGGAAATTTCGTGTTAAACTTTTCGAGAGTCTCTTGATATTCTTTAAAGAAATAATGGTCGATTTTCAGTTTATGTTTTTGCAGATCATTAAGCCATGTAATTATCATTTTAATAATGAGCTGAATGTTCGCTGCAGCCTGATCTTTAAGCAGAATACTGAATTCTTCAAATGCTGAATGAAATTTATGCCCGAATGAATACCTTAGTATGGATATAGTTTTTTCACTTAACAATTTGATATCCATTTCGATAAGCTTTAAAGCAGTTGAAATTGAGCCATTGGAAAATGGTGCAACAACTTCAGCGGTGACTCTTCCAATATTAAAATCAGTTTCAAGAATGTTTGCAATTTGTTCGTAAGAAAGAGGATCGAAATTAATATTCCAGCATCTGGATCGTATCGTTTCTCTCAACCTGTTTGGGTATGAAGTAATAAGTATGAATATTACACCTGGAGGAGGTTCTTCAAGATTTTTAAGCAACGCATTTTGTGCTGCTTCGTTCATTAAATGTGCAGATGAAATAATTATAAATCGATAAGATATATCACTGAATTCGAGTGAAACAAACTTCTTGATTTCCCGGATACTATTGATTTTTATCGTATTTGCCTTTGGCAAGATGAAATGATAATACGGATTTTCAGATTTTCTTCTTAGTTCCTCTTGAAGTAACTCGATTTCAGCTTTGGAGAGTTTTTCAATTGGGGAATCCGAATCGGTCTCATTTTTTCCGCGTGGTAATGGTAAAATATACTTAACATATGGTTCGGAGTAATTCGAGATTAAATTATGGATTCTTTCAAGCTCTCTGCCCTCCAAAACAAATGAGTTTAAATACTGTGCAAATCTTATTGCAGTTTTCTCTTTGCCTATTCCATCAATCCCGGAAAATAATAATGCGTGAGGAATTTTTGAATCAGAATTAAATTTGAAAAGAATTTGTTTTGCTCTATGTTGACCCTCTATGTTATCAAAAAAGTCAATCATAAAAAAGGCGCCCCAGGCGCCAGAGATTAGAATTCATCTTCATTATAAAAGAAATCTTCATCGGAGGGATAGTCCGGCCATATATCTTCTATTGATTCGTATGGCTCATCTGAATCTTCAAGCTCTTTAAGGTTCTCGATAACTTCGTAAGGCGTTCCAATCCTTTCAGCATATTCTATCAATTCTTCTTTTGTTGACGGCCAAGGTGCATCATCTAAATATGCAGCTAATTCAACTGTCCAGATCATTTGTTTCAGACTATAAAGAAATTAATTGTTTTTTGTTAATTCGACAAAACCGAGGTCATCGAAGAAGAAATTAGCCGGATTTAATTTTTTTCCGTTATGTGATACTTCATAATGAAGGTGAGGACCGTTTGATAAACCGGATTTTCCCGTTTTAGCAATTAGATCTCCCCTGGACACAAGCTGCCACTTTTTCACAAGTACTTTCGATAAATGCGCATACCTGGTGCGATAACCAAATCCATGATCTATTTCAACAGTAAGGCCATAGCCTCCCTTTCGTCCAATGTAAACCACCTTCCCTTTTCCTGGTGCATATACCGGTGTACCTATATTGGCTACAATATCAATACCAGTATGTCTTCTCCATACTTTTAGTATTGGATGTAATCTTGATCCAAATCTGCTACCAATATACAAACCCTTTGCTGGTATAATAGCAGGAATACATTCAAACAATTCTTCATTCCTTTTCATCTTTAAAGCTATTTCATCGTACTGTGCTTTTTGAAACTCGAACTGCCTTGTTACATCATCAATAATTCTCATAGCATTATCGATGTCCATGTCGGAAGATGATTTTAAAAAGTCGAACGAATTATCAAATTCACCACCTCCTGTACCGAGTAATTTTTCTTCTTTTGTAATTGGTTCGAGGTCAGCAGCAATTCGTAAATTTTCGGTCTTAGAATCAAGCTCAGATAAATTATTCTTAAGAATTTCGTATTTCCGTGTGAGTTCAATCAGCTTGGTCTTTAAAATTTGATTCTCTCTCGATGATGCCACTGATTCAGGATCTGAATTCGTTATGGAAGTCACGAAGAAAAATCCGGCAGAAAGGAGTATTGTAATTGAAAGTGCAACTAGAGATAAGTAGAATAAAGACCTTGTTCTAAAATTCTTTATCTCAACAAATTCAAGTGATTTTTCCGAAAAATAATAGTACTTCTTCATATTCAGGTGCGAAAACTAAGTAAATTAAGCAAATCTGTCAATAGCCGTCAAGTTTATTTATTCGAAATCATGTTCGAAGTAATCAATACCTCTTTGGCTCTGTGAATTCTTGTCCTTTATACGCGATTTAAGTCTATTTTGAAAGATTTTTGCAGCATCATATCCATAATGCTTCAATAAATAATTCAGTGCGATTACTTCCGAGATTACCGTGATATTTTTGCCGGGCGATATAGGAAGTTTTATGTATAAGATATTGACGCCTGCAATGGCGACATTTTTTTCGGTAAGGCCGGTGCGGGTATAATGTTTCTTACTATCCCACAGTTCTAACTCAACAATAATTTCCAGCCTTTTTTGGAATCTAATCGCACGAATTCCAAACATTCCTTCTACGTCAATAATTCCCAAACCACGTATTTCCATGAAGTGTTTAGCAATATCTGTACCTGCTCCCATAAGTATTCCCTCCCCCTTTTTTGTAAGAATGATAATGTCGTCGGCAACAAGCCTGTGACCTCTTTCAACTAGGTCAAGTGCAACTTCACTCTTTCCGATGCCCGATTTTCCGACGAAAAGCATTCCAATTCCATAAACATCTACAAATGATCCGTGAATAGTAATTCTTTCGGAAAATTGATCTTCCAAAAAATCACTTATTAAATAATTCAATTTTGTTGTTGTGTAATTAGATCGCAAAATAGGAATGTCATATTTCTTCGAAAGTTCAAGCATCAGTGGTGTTGGTTTATTATTATTGCTTAAAATGATGCAGGGAATATCAAATTTAAAAAGTGTATTAAGTGATTTTTTTTGTTCTTTTTCCGATAGGTTCTCAAGATATTTCATCTCGGTATTACCTAAAACCTGGATACGTG
>JASFSF010000363.1:0-3402 GCA_050114555.1 Ignavibacteria bacterium | reverse complement strand
AAAAGGTAAAGATACTGTTGAAGCAAACGAAGAATTGGGATTTAAAGCCGATCTTAGGGATTATGGTATCGGAGCCCAGATATTAAAGGACCTTGGTTTACAACAGATAAGATTATTAACGAACAATCCCAAGAAGATAATTGGACTAAAGGGATATGATCTGGAGGTTGTTGAACGCATACCGATTGAAGTTTGCCCTAATGATGTGAATAAAAAGTATTTAAAAACAAAAAAGGATAAATTGGGGCATATGTTATTTTCAGAAAATTAAAACGATTAAGGAATTAAAATGTCAAATGTAATTAAAGGACATCTATCTGCTAAAGGTAAAAAGTTTGCTCTCGTTGTCGGCAGATTCAATGAATTAATATCAAATAAATTATTAGCCGGTGCTGTTGATTGCATCATCAGGCATGACGGAACTGAGGAAGATACAGCGGTTATCTGGGTACCGGGTGCATTTGAGATACCGGTTGTTGCAAAGAAGATTGCATCTTCGAAAAAATATGATGCGGTAATTTGCCTTGGTGCAGTAATCAGGGGCGCAACACCACACTTTGAATATATAGCAGCAGAAGTTTCTAAAGGTATTGCACACGTTGGTCTGGAATCAGGATTGCCGGTTATATTTGGAGTAATTACTTCCGATACGATAGAGCAGGCAATTGAACGCGCCGGAACAAAAGGCGGTAATAAAGGCTGGGATGCTGCAATGACTGCCATTGAGATGGCAGATTTACTTAAGAAAATTTAGGAATAGTTGTCAAACTATCTCAAGCATTCTTTGAATTGGGATGCGGGCCTTATCGGCTATTTCTTTAGGAACTTTCACTTCAAATTGTTCATATTTAAAAGAATCGTATAAATTCTCAAGCGTTATCATTTTCATGTATTCGCATACAGATTCCTCGCTGGCGGGATAAAAGTTTTTTTCGGGATTAAGTTTTTTCATCCTGTGTAAAATTCCCACCTCGGTTGCTATTATAAAATCTTTTGATTTGGATTTACCTACATAATCAATCATTCCACCTGTGGAAAAGATATAGATATTTGCTTCTGGATTCAGGTGAGATTTTAACATACAGGATGTTGAGCAGCCGCACTCGGGATGTACCAGGAATTCTGCTTCCGGAAATTGTTCTTTCGCATCATCAAATTGCAGCGTACCAATTTTTTCGTGAATATGACATGCACCTTCCCAGATTTTAATATTTCTTCCGGTAACAGCAGCAGTATATTGCCCTAAAAATTTATCCGGGAGAAATAGAATTTCCTTATCATCAGGAATTGAATTGACAACCTGAACTGCATTTGAAGATGTACAACAGTAATCTGATTCGGTTTTTATTTCGGCAGTTGTATTCACATAAGAAACAACAACGGCATCGAGATTATTTTTTTTCCATTCTTTTAATTGCTCAAGATTAATACTATCAGCAAGAGAACAGCCTGCTTCCGGATCTGGAATGAGTACTTTTTTATCAGGCGAAATAATTGAAGCTGTTTCTGCCATAAAATGAACTCCGCAAAACACAATCATATCTGCATCGGTTTCTGCAGCAATTTGTGAAAGCCCCAATGAATCGCCAACATAATCCGCAATATCCTGAACATCTCCTATCTGATAATTATGCGCAAGAATTACAGCGTTTTTTTCTTTTTTAAACTCTGAAATTTTATCAAGTATTTTTTTTGTCTCTTGCATACTTTTTTCCATAAAAATGAGTCATAAAATATACTGACTTATATCGAAGGCGTGTACAGAATGGGTTAGTGCTCCAATGGATATGAAATCAACTCCTGTTTGAGCAATCTGCCTTACATTATCTAAATTAATCGAACCTGATGCTTCAACCGCTGCTCTTTTGTCTATCAGATCAACAGCTTCGATCATCTTATCGATAGACATGTTATCCAGCATAATTATATCAACTTTCGCTTTTATTGCTTCTTCAACTTCCCTGATAGTTTTTGTCTCAACTTCTATCTTCAGTTGATTTTTGTTTTTTAATTTGATTGCTTTTACTGCGTTAGTGATACCTCCGGCAATTTTTATATGATTATCTTTAATCATTACCAGGTCGTACAATCCCATCCGGTGATTGATTCCACCGCCCATTTTTACGGCATATTTATCCAGTGCTCTAAATCCCGGAATTGTTTTCCTGGTATCGAGTATTTTTGCTTTTGTGGATTCTACAGCTGAAACATATTCGGAAGTCAGGGTTGCGATCCCGGACATCCTTTGTAAAAAATTAAGGGCGGTTCTCTCTCCGCTTAATAGAGCCTTGTAGCTTCCTTCAAATTCTACTATTGTAGCTTCAGCATCAACACGTGAACCTTCGGAAATCTTGGGATACCATTTTAAATGTGGATCCAGTTTTCTAAACACAATTTCAGCAACTTTCAGTCCGGCTATTCTACCGGTAGACTTTGAAAGGAAATATGCCCTGGCCTGTTTCCTGGACGATACTACAGAATCAGTAGTTATGTCTCCACTGCCAAGGTCTTCTTCAAGTGCAAGATCTATTAATGCTTCGGCAGATTGTAGATACTCCATTGTATTCTAACTCCCACTTTCTTTGATAATAAACTTTGTTTCTTTCCCTTTTTGATGAATAAAATTTCCAAGTATTTTCATTTTCTTATCAGTGAAATCTTATCTGTAATGTACTCAATAACTTTCTTTTCTTAACAATGCTGATTTTGTAATGATGTAACTTAACAACTTTGTGCATATGAAATGTAATATAAAGATGTGCAGATAAAAGAGAAATAATATTTATAATCTTATAATGTTTGATTAATAATATTAGAGATTAAATAGCTACCCCAACAACTTCGTGATGTTTGAATGGAAATTTGAAAAAATAAAAATCGTCGTCTTCCTTAATAATCTTGTCTTTTGTCAGCTCATACTTTTCAAATTCACTATTATCATTGTTGTTTTTTGTATATGGAAGATATAATCCGTCTTCGTAATAATATTTTGGCAAACGTATCAGTTTATGCTTTGCTAAAAAAGCCATATCTAGCAATATTTTTCTCGTCTGATTATTTTTTTCAACTCTTAGATAGTATGTACTCATAATCCATCCGAATAAATAAAAATAAAAAAGAAAGTTAAATAAAAATCAGATTATTCAAAAAATTGAAATCCCGGTTCTATTCATTTCAATCTGTATTCGCTATATTTGAAAAGTAATTTAGTAAGCGGAAACTATATCGATGTTTAAAAAATCAGCAATCATCTTTCTTGTAATTGGAGCTCAGTTAACATTTGCGCAGGTAGAAAATGTGCCCTTGGATAACAGAGTCTATACTTTCTTGAAGGAAATGAAGGTTAAAAAGATAATTTCTTTCTTCAGAGAAGATATTTCAAATCTTTCAAGATTTGAGGTC
>JASFSF010000362.1:0-3403 GCA_050114555.1 Ignavibacteria bacterium | reverse complement strand
CGGATAGAACATTAATTATTGTACCACCTCCGTTTTTAATCATATGCAGCAACGAGGATTTTATAGTATAAATCGATCCAAGAAGATTTGTGTTAATAATATCATCGATCTCTTTTATTGAATTTTTTTCCGCGGATTTAAACGAGGTGATACCTGCATTATTTATAAGACAATCTATTTTGTATTCAGAAGTAATTTTTTTGAATGTTTGATCTACATTTTTTTGAGAAGCGACATTACATGGATATACTTTTATAAGCGATTGTTCATCATCTTCCAACAATCTTTCCAGTTCAAGAACTCTGCGGGCAGAAGCAAATACATTACACCCCACTGAGGTAAATTCTTTTACCGTTGCTTTTCCTATTCCGGAACTTGCACCTGTAATCCATATTCCAGCCTTTTCATTCATCACTGTTACAGATTTTTATGAGCGATTAAATCCAGGAACTCCATTCTAGTTCGGGCATCTTCCTGGAAAATTCCGTGCATCGCACTTGTAGTTGCAGATGAGTTTTGTTTCTCAACTCCTCTCATCATCATGCACATATGAAAAGCTTCGGCTACAACTGCAACTCCACTGGGCTGCAAGTATTTATCGATTGTATCAGCTATCTGTTGTGTCATTCTTTCCTGAACCTGGAGACGTCTTGCAAATACTTCAACGATTCTTGGGATCTTGCTCAGACCAACTATCTTTCCATCAGGAATGTACGCAACATGTACTTTACCGTAAAATGGAAGTAAGTGATGTTCGCACAAACTGTAAAAATCAATGTTTTTAACAAGAACCATCTCATCATATTTTTCATTAAAGATAGCACCATTTAATACTTCATCTATATCAATTTTGTAGCCTGAAGTGAGAGTGTCATACGCTTTTGCTACCCTATGAGGAGTCCGGATCAATCCTTCCCTGTTATAATCTTCACCTATCTCAGTCAGGAGCGATTTGACAAGTTCTTCTATTTTTTTTTGATTCACTAATTATTCTCCCTTATACTCAAAATAGTTGTTTTCTGTTTCATACAATTTTACAGAATATAATTTGCCGTGAGTAATTTTATTAACGAGTTCATTCCAGATAGCGATAACTATATTTTCAGATGTTGCTATCTTACCTTTCATAAATTCAGTTTCTACATTTAAGTTTTTATGATCAACCTTCGAAATAACATTTGTTCTGACTATTTCCTTAAGCTCTTTCAGATCCATAACAAAGCCGGTGTCGGGATTTACTTCTCCGGCAACAACAACTTCCAGTACATAATTATGCCCATGCCAGTTCGGATTGCTGCATTTCCCGAATAATTTCATATTTTCTTCATCCGAAAGTTCCGGTTTGAATAGTCTGTGAGCAGCCGCAAACTGTTCACGCCTCGTTAAATATACTGGTCCCGGCAACTATCCTATCTCCTTAAGCGCTTCCATAACTTCCTTGTTATGATCGGTAACTTTGGCTTTTCCGAATATCTTCCTGATCTTTCCGGCTTTATCTATTATGAATGTTGATCTCTCAACACCCATGTATTTTCTACCATACATACTTTTTTCTTTCCAGACTTCATACTTCCTCAGAACAGTTTTACTTTCATCGCTCAAAAGAGTGAATGGTAACTTATACTTATCAATAAACTTTCTGTGAGATTCAACAGAATCGGGACTAATTCCAATTATTAAAGCATTCAGTTTTCCAAACTTTGGAAATTCATCTCTAAAATTACATGCCTCTTTTGTGCACCCGGATGTATTATCCTTCGGATAAAAATACAAAACGATATTTTTCCCTGTTAAATCTTTCAACGATACCGTTTTACCATACTGATCTTTTAAAGAAAATGCGGGTGCTTTCTTTCCCTCTTCAACCATTATTTTCTCCTAATACGATTTATAGTTTACAAAATAAAAATCTGCTGTTTAAAATGTGGTTAATAAATTACAAAGTAAATGTGAGTTAAACAATTTGGGATTTTGTCGTGTGAAATTTATCACAAAGGAACCATTACAATGTCCTCTCATTTTTAATCCTGATCAAACTCAGCCAAACATCAAAAATCAAAGTTTACGATTTAGATTAAGAGTATGATTTGGAAGCTGTTTTGAAATAACAGATAAAAAAATTTCTTTCCTTGTTAACAAAGTTCTTTAAGAATGAGGAAGAAAATAATTTATAATAGCCCCAGTTTCTTTGTCCAATCGTAAAATCCCATTTCCAGGTGTTCAAAAGAATCCACGGCAAATAAAATAGGTTGAAGATGCCAGACATCGTAAGCCTGAGTAACAACCCGTTCGGGATCAAAATCTATTACTTCAACTTCATCCGACAAGGCGTGAATTACTTCTTTCTGGGATGATGCAATTCCCGCACCATATAACCTTAATCCCTCGGATTTCTTTATCAATCCAAACTCAACTGTAAACCAATGCATCGTCTCAAGTTTTGTTCTGTCCTCACCTTTCGCATTTAATGCAGCTTCACCGAACATCTGGTAAAAAGATGCAAAATTTTTGTTGGTCAACAAAGGCATGTGTCCAAATATGTCATGAAACAGATCCGGTGCCGGTGTATAATCAAGCTCATCCTTTCCACGTATATAATCGGTTGAGGGAAAAATTTTCTTCTGCAGGAGACCAAAAAAATCCTGTTCATGTATTAATCCCGGTATTCTCGCAATTTTCCATCCCGTGGTTTTTTCAAATACATGACTTATATCTTTTAAATGAGGTATTTTCTCATCAGATAGATTAAGCTGTTTCGCTCCTTCATAATACTCATCGCAAGCTCTGCCGGGTAATAACTTCATTTGCCTGTTATAAAGAAACTTCCAAGTTTCCTGATCCGATTCAGGATAATCATGGTAGATAATCTCATCGTGAACTGGAACCGGTCCTTCTAATTTTTGCGGGATACATCGTGGATCAATTCCTTCTTCAGCAGCTTTTTCATAAGCAGATAAATTCTTGCCTTCTTCAGTATTATTCATAGAAAAATACCCTAATATTCTTTGTGAAAGTTGTTAGAAGTTAATTATTAACAAAATGAGAATCAATTAGATTATAGGATTTTGATAGTCAAAAAATCAGTCTGAATTATTTTGACACTCTTGAAAAGATACACTAATGTAGAAACATTGCACAATTATTAATACGTGCCGGTTTTATATCCTTTATAAATCGATTGGAATACCAGATAATGAACTATCCTTTTTGCCAACGCATCCGGTACAACAGTAATGAGCTTCAACAATACCCATGCAAAAAAATCAGCAGCTAACAATCTTATTATTTTATGCCGTAATGAATTTGATTCGATAATATAAAACCTGAAAATTTGATTTAACTCAGGATATTTCCTCCTGATTATCTTAAGATTCACTGCACCAAACTCCTGCATTTGCATTAA
>JASFSF010000361.1:0-3406 GCA_050114555.1 Ignavibacteria bacterium | reverse complement strand
CCCCAGGTAAAAAACAGATCAAAGAGTTTTGAATTAACTCATACTGACATAATCCTAAATAGTCTCACAGAGGGAGTATTTACTGTTGACGAAAATATGGTTATAACATACTTCAATGAGGCCGCTGAGAAAATCACCGGAATTCCAAAGGAAAAAGCTTTAGGACAATATTGTTTTGAAGTAATGCGGGCGAACATCTGTGAAAAAAATTGTGCTCTTAAATGTTCGCTTAAAACGGGGAAAAGTGTAATTGAAAATCGTGTTAATGTTTTAAGGGATGATGGAAAGGAATTCTTTGTCAGTATAAGTACATCACCATTAAGAGATGAAAATGGAAATTTTATTGGTGGGGTTGAAACATTTAGAGATTTAACCCCAATTGAAGAATTAAAAAAGGAAATAAATAAAAGCTATACGTTTGAAGATATTGTTTCTAAAAATCATATCATTCTTCAGATATTCGATACATTACCTATAATCGCTCAAAGTGATAGTACGGTTCTGATCCAGGGAGCAAGTGGAACCGGTAAAGAATTGTTAGCTCGTGCCGTTCACAATCTCAGTAATAGAAAAAAGAGTCCGTTCGTTGCAGTAAACTGTGGCGCTTTACCGGATACATTGTTAGAATCGGAATTATTCGGCTATGTGAAAGGTGCTTTCACTGATGCAAAAAAGGATAAGCCCGGTCGATTTGCATTAGCAAAAGGTGGCTCAATATTCTTAGATGAGGTGGAGAGTTTACCTTTATCAACCCAGGTCAAATTACTAAGAGTTCTGCAAGAAAAAGAGTTTGAACCTTTGGGAGCTACTGCTGCTGTTACTGCAGATGTTCGAGTTATTGCTGCAACCAAGGAAAATTTAGTTAATCTAATTAAAAAAGAAACTTTTAGAGATGATTTGTATTATCGATTAAACGTAGTAAAAATTGAATTACCTCCGTTAATAAAAAGGCGAGAAGATATTCCGTTATTAATAAACCACTTCATAGATAAATTCAATAAAAAAATGGGGAAATTAATTGAAGGTGTTTCAAAGGATGTACTGAATATATTAATGGGATATGATTATCCAGGTAATGTAAGAGAACTCGAGAACATTATTGAACACTCATGTGTAATGTGCCAAGGAACAAAGATCAGAACTACCCATCTACCACCTGAATTATCACCAAGGTCTGAGAGTGTTAGTATTGAAGTTAAAGGAAGTCGTCCACCTCTTCAATTATTTGAAAAGCAGTTAATAGAAGAAACCTTGGAGAAACATAATGGCAACAAAATACTAACTGCAAAAGAATTAGGACTACACCGTTCCTCACTTTGGCGGAAAATGAAAAAATACGATTTGATTTAAATTTTACTCGTTTCACTTCTAATACAATTAGAAAATTACTGTTTCGGCACTGCAACATCTTCCTTTTTCCTTAACAAATCCATGAGCTATATCACCTTAAATTTAGTTGAAAATCAGATTTATTACATCAACTATCTTCTGGCAGATGAATTGTATCATTGATAAGAGTAAAGCTTATCGGATTGGAAGAAATGTTTGTTTTAGAGATACTTCAACATTCTATGAAGATAACAGCCCTGGTCTTTCTTATGATGATTGTAGTTGATTTCATAGATGTAAAGACTCGCGGACGGTTGAAAGAGTTTGTAAAAGAAAATGTCTGGCGGCAATATATTACAGCGTCCTTTTTGGGTGCAACTCCGGGATGCATCGGAGCCTTTATGAACGTAACATTTTATATTCATGGATTTCTAACATTTGGTGCAATTGTAGCCGGTATGATAGCTACTTCCGGGGATGAGGCATTTGTAATGCTAACTCAATTTCCTGAGCAAGCATTAATTTTATTTGCAATTTTATTTGTAATTGCCATCCCTATCGGTTGGCTGACTGATAGAGCAGCAAAGCTGTTCCATATAATCCCCTGTAAAGATTGCGAACTTCATAAAATTCACCTGGAAGAGAAAGACCGTGGTCACTATCTGAAGGAGCACGTCTGGAATCATATTATAAAACATCATATCTGGAAGGTATTTCTTTGGACGTTTTTTGCACTTCTGATTGTTCAATTAGGATTAAAATACTGGGAAATGGTAACCTTTATTAAAGAAAATATGGTATTAATCCTATTATTAGGTGTTCTGATCGGTATAATTCCTGAATCAGGACCGCATTTAATTTTTGTTATGATGTTTGCCAACGGAGTAATTCCCTTTTCGGTTTTATTAGCCAGCTCTATTGCGCAAGACGGTCATGGTATGTTGCCCCTATTATCTTACACGATTAGGGATACACTTCTGATAAAAGTTTTCAATATAAGTGCTGCTTTTATTGTTGGTGGCTTAACTTATTTAATCGGATGGTAATTAAAAGGAGGTGATCAGAATGTGGTTTAAAGGATTAGTAGAAATAATTCTTGGACTATGGTTGTTCCTCTCAGTCTTTGCAGGACTTCGGCAAAGTGCTGCTTCCATAAATGACTTTATTGTTGGAATTGTAGTATTA
Organism: Ignavibacteria bacterium; assembly: GCA_050114555.1. Lineage (GTDB taxonomy): Bacteria > Bacteroidota > Ignavibacteria > Ignavibacteriales > Ignavibacteriaceae > BMS3ABIN03. Next base: position 892 of record JASFSF010000361.1, on the reverse strand, counting down.
AGTCTTAGTTTGTTTCACACAGGATATGAGCCCAGGCAATCATTGATTGGATGCATTCTTGGATTCTGGTTGATTTTAGCTGGTTGTATTCCATTTTTAGTAAGTGGCATGGGTCTTTACTTGCATAATATCATTTTAGGTTTAATCATAATAACAATAGGATTGATGATGTTTATTCATAGAAAAAAGCTTGCTCATCAAGCGAAAACAGTTGATCATTATAGCTATCGCAATTATGGCTCTGAGTAAAAACTTTTTAAAATGAAAAAAAGATAAAAATCATAATGTATATATGGTGAACATATGGCAATTCCAACTTTTAACGCAGTAGGATATTGTGCTAATTATTCAGAGCAGGGTGACTGGGCTTTTGATTTTGCACTTCAGCTATCCCAGAAGTACAACTTACAATTAAACGTCTTTCATTTTCTTCAGGATCCCTATAATCCAAAATATAGTAAACCAAAGAATATTACCCGTACGGAAATTGAAAAAATGGCTATTGCCGAAGAGAAAGAATTAAGGTTGTATTATGACGAACGTGCAGGGGAATATTTGAATATCGGATTCCGGGAGTGTTTTGAGGATAGCTGGAAAGAGCTGCATCGATGTTTAAAGATTAACGAATTCCAGCTACTAATTTTAGGCTATACAAAAAAAGGTGCCTTCTTTGTAAGGAAACCAATAGAACAATTTGCTGATGACTTTATCTCTCCAGTAATTTTAGTTGGTCCAAAGAATCCCCAACAACTTTGCCTAAATCATCAGGCTGCATTGCTTTCCTTTTCGTTAGAAATCCCGGAAGAGAAATACACTCTATGTAATAACCAGTGACAACAGATATTATATAAATTAATTCACTACAAGGATTGAATATAAAAAGATTCGGGAA
>JASFSF010000360.1:0-3410 GCA_050114555.1 Ignavibacteria bacterium | reverse complement strand
TTGACGGGACTATTACAAGGGAAGATGTCGGAGATGAAATCTTTCGCAGGTTTGGCGAAAATAAAAAAGTAAATATTATAATCGACGATCTTCTTAATGATAAAATATCTTCACGGGATTGCTGGATACAATTATGCACAATGGTCACATCATTAGATGAAGTTGAGTTCGATTCTTTTATTGAAATGATGACATTGGAACCGTCCTTCATTGAATTTATAGATTATTGCCGAAGTGAAAGAGATGAACTATTTGTACTGAGCGATGGATTTGATTACTACATTAACAAAGTATTTGATAGTAACGACATTTCAAATATTCCTGTGTATGCAAACAGTCTTGAGTTAGTTAATAAAAAATTAGTGCCGCGATTTCCATTTTATGATGAATCTTGTTCCAGTTCAGCTAATTGTAAACGAAATCACGTAATTAATAATTCATCTGAAGAGGAATTCACTGTTTTTATCGGGGACGGAAATTCTGATAGAGAAGTAATTGGATATTGTGACTTTATATTCGCAAAAAATGATTTGCTTCGCTTTTGTGAAATGGAGAGAATAACTTTCTTTCCATTTAATGACTTTAATGATGTAATAAGCAGATTAAATGAGTTGAAATCAAAGAGAAGATTAAAGAAAAGAACACAGGCACAGTTAAACAGGCAGAAAGCTTACGAAATTGAATAATGATTAATTAGGATCCGGTACTTGGCAAATATAGAAAACATTTTTTTTAAATACCGAAGTTACACGCCAATCCCATTCTTACTGGTAATGGTATACTTTGCAGAGCCAACAGTTCTTTCCTTAATAATTGGATTTGGAATTGCTCTTGCAGGAGAGCTAGTTAGATTCTGGGGTGTTAGCTGGGCAGGGAGTGAAACAAGAACGACCGGCGGAGCCGGCGGAACATTTTTAATAATTAGTGGACCTTTTGGTTATGTTCGAAATCCTCTATATGTTGGTAATCTTTTGATATATATGGGAATAGGTATAATGTCGATGTCACTGTTTCCTTATTTGCAAATTTTCACATTTATCTTTTTTGTTATTCAATACTATTTCATTGTTTTAGGTGAAGAGAAATTTCTGCAAAAAAAATTCAGCAACAGTTATGATGACTATCGTAAAAATGTTTCGAGATTTTTCCCAAGACTTACACCATATAAAAACAACAACATTGAGCAACCGGATTTGAGTCATAAAGCAGGTTTAAGATCTGAAAGACGAACACTGCAGGCATTCACGCTTGTTTCATTAATATTAGTTGTCATTTGGTTTATTAATAAGTAATGAAAAACACAGTCGAAGAAAATAAGAATGTAACTATTATGATTATTGCCGGAGAAGTTTCCGGTGATCTGATAGGTGCTTCTCTAATTAGAGAAATGAAAAAATTAGATAAAGATCTGTCTTTTTGTGGAGTTGGAGGTAACCGGATGATGGAAGCTGGTATGGATGTAGTTTTCCACATTGAACGGTTAGCTTTTTTGGGTTTTACCGAGATTGTGAAGCATATACCATTTATTAAAAAGGTTCAGTCGGAGTTGCTAAAGGTTGTTGCAGATAGAAAAGTAAAGGAGGTTGTATTAATAGATTATCCGGGTTTCAACCTGAGTTTTGCAAAAAAAATTAAGAAGATGGGGATAAAAATAATTTATTACGTTTCGCCTCAGATTTGGGCCTGGGGACTTCGACGGATAAATAAAATAAAGAAACTTGTTGATAAAATGCTCGTTGTCTTCCCTTTTGAGGAGAAATTATATAAAGAGAAAAATATCGACGTTGAGTTTGTTGGTCATCCCCTTGCAGAAAGAATAGATGAAAAACTTTTTTTTAGCAGGGATGTTTTTTTTGAAAAGTTTGGACTTGACAAGGCAAAAGAAATTTTACTTTTAATGCCGGGTAGCAGAAAAAATGAAATAGAGAAATTATTCCCGCAAATGTTAAATGCAGCCAGGAATCTTGCAGACAAATTTGATTTACAAATTGTTGTGGCTTGTTCTTCGAATATTGAGGATACTTTTTTTTCAACAATTGGTGATTCTTCAGATATATCTATAATTAAAGATCACTCATACGAGTTGATGAACTTTGCGAAGCTTGGTATAATAAAATCGGGAACATCAACATTGGAAGCAGCTTATTTTTCATTACCAATGGTAATTGTTTACAAAACAAGCTGGATTACTTACCGGATTGGGAAAACCTTACTAAAAGTAGATAACATCGGGATGGCAAACATAATTCTGGAAGATAATGTTGTCCCTGAATTGATTCAGAACAACGCTTCGGAAGAAAAGATATATGAAGCCGGATTGAAAATCTTAAATGATACAGAGTACTGTAATTCAATTAAATCAAAGTTAAGTGAAGTTAAGAAGAAACTGGGCGGACCCGGAGCTTCGGCTAGAGCAGCAAAAATAATATATGAATTAACTGATGAAAGCTAGGAGAAAAAGGCAAAATTTTTTAAGATCACTCGGGCATGTTTTTTTGCCTGCTATAGCAACATCTCTTTGCAGAAGTATGAAAATAACAAAATTAAATTCTGAATACTTGGATCAGTTTAATAATCAAAATAGAAATTATATAATAGCATTCTGGCATGGTACTATGTTACTCCCGTGGTATTTGCACGGCCGGCCAAACTGTGTTGCATTAACAAGTAAAAGCAAAGATGGTGATCTTTTAGCGAGAACATTGAAGCATTGGAATTATAAAGTTATACGTGGTTCAAGCAGTTCGGGGGGAGATATTGCCCTGGGAATAATGATTGATTATGCGAAGAATGACTATTCGATTGCCATTACTCCGGATGGCCCACGTGGACCAGCACATAAATTTAAAGCTGGAGCGGTTATAGCTGCAAAAAAAGCAGGGATTCCTCTATTACTTGCGGGCGTAGGGTATGAGAAAAAAAGAATCTTGAAAAATTGGGACAAGTTTGAAATACCTTCATTTTTCAGCAGATCGAAAATTATCTATTCCTATCCGATTGAAATACCGGCAGATTTAAGCTACGAAGAAACTTCTCAAGAAATAGAAAAATGTGAAATCATGCTGAATGAACTCCAGAAACAGGCGGAAGAATCAGTTTCAGGTGAGAAATGAAATTTTTAAAGTTTATACTGTTTCCGTTAGTTCCGGTATATTTGCTAGTCATAATTTTACGGAATTTGTTCTTTGATAAAAATGTTTTTAAAAGCAGCAAGGTAAATGCAAAAGTTATATCAGTTGGTAATATTACAGTGGGTGGTTCCGGTAAGACTCCGCTTGTTATTTATCTGGCAGAACTGCTGACGGAGTATGGAAAGAAGGTAGGTGTTCTAAGTCGTGGTTACGGAAGAAAAAGTAGAGGTTTTAAATTAATATCGGACGGGGAAGAAATCTTTACAACGGTTCAGGAGA
>JASFSF010000359.1:0-3433 GCA_050114555.1 Ignavibacteria bacterium | reverse complement strand
ATAATGTTTCCTTTTCTATCGGATGAATTAGAATTTAACACACCCAAACCAAGTTGTACAAATGGATTTAATCTATATTGCGGTAGTAGCGAATAGCTGATAGTTATATCCGCTGTAATAAGATCAGACGAAAAGGAATTATCAGCGCTCACTCTTCCTGCTCCTATATTAAACTGGAATGAAAATCTTTTTGACGTGCTATATCTAAGTGAAATAGTGCCTGCAAGTTCGTATTGTGAATTTGAATAGTCTCCAGAGTACAATTGACTACCAACATTTACCCCCAGGGATAAGATCGGTCTTGTAATTGTTGTTTCACCAAAATTATCAACAACCCTTACATGTTCTTTCTCTTTTTCATAATCTCTAATTATTTTGGAATTAATATCCTCTGAATATTTCAATTCCCATAAGTTATCATAGATTCCTTCAATTATTAAACTTTCTACCGCTTTCTCAATTGCTTCTTTTACACAGAGTTCAACCGGTTCATTGGAGCTATACCCGGTTTCAACTTCTAATAATCTTTGAAAATCTACAAACTTGTAAACACCAACATCCACCTTTTGTGAGAGGATCATTTTTGTAGTATAAACAGTTTTAAGGATTCTACCACTTTGTGTTGATATTGCACGCAAATAGATTGATATCCTATCTTGTCTGTACTGCCCTGCAGCCCCGATACCAAAATATTTAATCCCTTCACCACCTGTTAAAACATTGGTATCGTAAGAAATAATTCCACCTTCCAATATTACTCCGGCATACAAAAGCGGTGGTAATAATGGCTGGTTATCTCCTTCGCCTTCCTGATAATTGGCTCTGCTTGAGCGAATTATCTTTCTTTCGTTTAACAAATTGGATAAACCCTCTCGTTCTATTGCAACAAACCAACCCGATTCTTCTAACGCTTTCAACAGAATGGATGTAGCTCCCTGCGTAACTGCAGTAGACCAGCTTGTACCTACATTGGATGCTTTATATTGTCCTGTCTGATCTCTGAATTTATAAACTGCAGCAACAATTTTTTCTTTTGGCTGTGGCAGGGAAGTCAGATCTTTATTTGTTACCGTGGTTGGTCCAAGTGTTGCATCGTAAGTTTTTAATGGTTCCAGGTATGATGCACATCCGGATAAATAAAAAGCAAAAACAACTAAAGTCGATATATTATAGATTGTGTATTTCATTTTCATATGCTTATAATCTTATTATAAGTATGGTACAATTATCGTTGTTTCACCACCAGTGCTTATATCATTAATTATTATTGTTATTCCATCAGCACCCGGTGTTATATCAATAATAAAATCTCCGATTTCATATCGTCCTGCCTCCAGACCGGTTTCACCGAATAGAGATGAAATTAAATTTCTTGATAGTTGATTTAGAATTTGACGATTCAGACTTTCAGTAAAATCTGCTAAAGGATCACTTACAAACCTGGAGTCAAAATCCGTTCCTCCAGTGGTAAAGCCATTTTGAGCCTGCGCCTGGCTAAACATCCAACTACCATTAAGCGGACTCCCGCCAAAAGATGGATTAATTGGTTCATAAACTAGTTGCTGCGGTAATAAATTACTATAGAAGAAAATTAAAAATAGTACTATAAATACTCTTGAAAAGTTGTTTATCACCTTATGCCCTCGTAAAATATTTAATAATTAATGTTTAATAAATTCCCGTACCTTTAAGATCCTCTCCAATTAATTGTTGTTGCATTTCATCATAGTTCTGCACAAATAAAAAAGCTTGTTGCAGTGCATATCCAGCCATCCGTTCTATAATATCAGAGCGTGGTTGAATGTATTGCTGGAATATCAAATAATCTTCGACTTGAACTGATATTCGAGAACCTAATTGTGGGAGGGCTTGTTCACTTATAGTTATTGATTGCTTTGGTAATTCTTCCAGCTGGTTCCATTGCCTGTAAAAAAAATCATAAAAATCTTTCCCTATTTTTGTATGAGTAGCGTCAATAATAATACCCTCTATCTCAATATCATTCGCATATGTACTATCAACGGGTCGATAGAAATTCCTATTAGTCTGTAAAATTGATTGATTTGGAGGTGAGATACCTGTGAGTAAAAAAAGAATTAAAAAAAGTGAACAATTTAGCATCAAATTGACTCTTCCCACGAATTAAATTCTGTACAATTAAAAGAGAAATGATCCTTTGCAATAAATTGTATAATGCACTATCTAATCTTTCCTCAAATTAATTATGGACAATTAGTGATTTTTGTTATTAAACATTATTAGGTCAATTTTTCCTATTGGATAATTTATTTACATATTTTCGTTGTTCTTTTAGGATAAAATCTATACATACAAGAACGATTATCCAAGAAATAAAATTTTCTATTTTGGAAATTTCTCATTCTGTTGCACAACGTTTTCAAAGAACATTCTTGACCAATTTTTGAGAAAGTCATCCGATAATTTATCCATGATGTACAAAATAGCCTTTGAACCTTTATGCACGGTTACTTTAACTCCCCTGTGATCAATACCCTTAACAACTCGAAATTCTCCGGCGCAAAGCGGACCAAGTTTGCTATGGGATCTACCCTCAATCATAGCCACAACAAATAGAGCGTCATTGTCAATCACAGGTATTTCTATTGTGAACTCTTTAAATGCATAAATGCTTGTTATATGTAGATGAGCGCCTAAATCATTATATAACTCGCGAACCATACAGTATTCATTTATCATCGGTGGGTTAATACTGGGATGAGGATTGCTTGTTAACATAAATATATCAGGTTGTACTTGAAGTGCCTTTGAAATTGATAATATTTGAGAATATCTGGGTTCCTGATTACCAGAGAGGAATTTGGAAATAGTAGATTGAGAAATATTTGTTAGTTGCGAAAGTTCTTTACCGGATATTTTCTGCGCTTGTAGTATTTTGTGTAGATTCTCTCCAAACATGAAATGCTATCTATAATTTTTTTATTAGATAATAATACCAACTATTTCCCACTAGCAATCATATCACCCTCAAATTCCCAGATTAAATCAATAATTTTATTTCAATAATATTGCATGAGCTAGATAATTAATTAGTAACACTAAATTATCATAAAACACCATAAAAAATGGAAATAAAAATTTCTATTTTAGAAATTCTTTTTTCTGGTGTTCTCAACCTTCAAAGTTAAATCTTGACTCACAGTTGGTGAGATCGTGCTTTGTATCATTCAATGTGCACACAATAGCTATTGTATCTTTAAGTACGGTGATACACACTCCCTTATATTCAGTACCTTTAACGATTCGAAATTCTCCAGCATAATGTGACCCAAGCTTAGATTTTGTTCCCCCATTTAATATAACTGAAATATATATAGCTTCATCATAGATCCCATCCGTCATATCCACCCTAAATTCTTTAAAAGAATAAAGAGTAGTAATACGTAACTTGGAA
>JASFSF010000358.1:0-3436 GCA_050114555.1 Ignavibacteria bacterium | reverse complement strand
GCAGGATATAAATACCTGGGTTCAGAAACACGGTAATAATATGCTCTTTATTTATGGTGAATATGATACTTGGTCGGCACCTGCAGTGCAATTAACAGGTGAGACGAATGCGGTTAAAATGGTATTGAAAGGTGGTTCCCACAGAACACGTATAAAACATTTTCCTGATGATGAAAAAGAGATTATTTATTCAACGCTTGAAGATTGGCTGGGTATTGAGATTGAGAGATAACAAAGATTTTTAACTAGCTCCCTTCCCTCTCCTTAATAAGGAGAGGGACTTGGAAGAGTTAAAATGTTAAAATATTCTAAAGATATTTTTATAATGATTTCAAATTATAATCTAACTTCTCCCTCAAAAAATATTGTTCCATCTAATGGATGATTCTTTTCTGTCGTATCGAAAAATGAAATGCTGAATCTGGCAAATTCCGGGCCGACTGAAAATCCATAAGTGTAGTAATTTCTATTACCATAATTTTCATCTTCAAAAAATCGACCAGCTCGCAGTGTAAGTAATGCAGTGATATCAAGTTCTACACCTAATGAAAATTCCAGTTCTTCAAATGTGAAATTTTCCCAGGAAGTTATTAAAGATTCAGGAAATGAATCTGGGTCACCAGTATCAATGTCTTTTTGAATTAATAATTTTAATATATCAGTGGAAACTGTAATTCCAAGCAAATCATTATTTACAATTGTCCAAGCTAATCCAACTCGAAGGTTTTGCGGTAATGGATCAGCTTGATCTGCATCAAGATAATATATTTCATTCCCCATATTTGATAGACTTATACCCAGGGAAGGTCCCTTATTCTTATTAATCTTTCTTACAACGAAATCATCCATCTCTTCTGCCATGTCTTGGCTATAACAAAGTTCAGGTAAGAAATTTGTGAAAAGGATTCCAAGATCAAATGCTACAGCGTTTGCACTAAGATTTCTTAAACTGCCTTCTGTCGGGAATGGGGAATATAATTTGCTGTGTATATATTTAATTGTGATGCCACCTGATAAGGTTTTTGAGAATTGTCTCCCATATCCCGCGGATATACAAACATCTGATTGATTAATGAAATTTCCAAAATCCATATATTGAATACTTAATCCAAAACTACCTATGTTAGGTACGGTATAAACGGCGGCAGAATATATTGTAAACATACCATCAAACAAATCTGATAACCAATCAGAATAGCTGAAAGTAGAGCTAAAATTATTCGTTTGCGCTAATCCTGCAGGATTATAATACATAGCAAATCCGCCATGAGCCAGTGCAGTATATGAACCAGCTAAACCGTTTGGTGTTGCACCCGGTTTTATTAGTAAGAATGGAACTGCTGTCCCTCCCTGTGCATATATTTTGCCGGAAAAGGCTATGCAGACCAGTACTATTACAAATATCCTATGGCACATTTTATTCTCCCTCTATACTATAAATTTAAATATTCAGGATATACGTATTCCGTTTGATGGTTTACACGTTTAAAATCCAAAATTGCCTTAAGTTGTATGATAAGTGTAGAACTCCCAATTGCTAATCCCTCAAAATAATATTTATAACAACCTATTAATATCCATTTTTGTTGGCTCATTCTATGAATTAATTGAATAATTCATATTGTGAGTTTTCAACAAGATTGCAATACACATTCTGAATAAAATTATACTAAAAACTTATTAAACTCAATCACATAATATTGATCATTTTCCTAATTCAGTTTGTTTAACGTATATTTGCCGGTCATTTTTTAGAACGAAACGAGAATTAGTTGAAAAGCATTAGAAATATTGCAATAATTGCACACGTTGATCACGGTAAGACAACTCTTGTAGATCAGCTTCTTAAACAAAACAATGTTTTCAGAAAAAACCAAGTTGTGCAGGAAAGATTTTTAGATTCCAATGATCTTGAGCGAGAACGTGGAATAACCATTCTTTCAAAAAACATAAGCATACCTTATAAAGAGATAAAAATCAATCTGATTGATACTCCGGGTCATTCCGATTTTGGTGGTGAAGTGGAGCGCGTATTAAAGATGGCAGACGGTGTTTTGCTGCTGGTTGATTCATTTGAGGGCCCTATGCCGCAGACCAGGTTTGTACTGGAAAAGGCTTTGCATCTTCATTTGAAACCGATAGTAGTTATAAATAAAATCGATCGGTCGGATAACAGACCTGAAGAAGTTCTTGATGAAATTTACGATCTTTTTATCGATCTGAATGCCGATGAAGATCAGCTTGATTTTCCCGTTATTTATGCAAGTGGAAGGGATGGATGGGCAGTTAAAGATTTAAATGATGAAAGAAAAAATCTTATCCCTCTCCTCGATTCAATTGTTGAATGTGTTCCCGCTCCGAAAACTTTGGATGGCACGACGCAAATGCAGGTGACAACTCTTGATCACAATGAATACGTAGGAAGAATTGGTATTGGAAGAGTTTTCCGGGGGACGCTAAATAAGGGGAATTCTTTAAGTATCATTAAACGGAATGGGACTGTTCACCCTGTTTCGGTTAAACAATTGTTTGTATTTGAAGGTCTCGAAAGAAAAGAAACGGATAAAATCAACTCCGGTGATATTTGTGCACTTGTGGGAATTGAAGATATAGACATCGGTGATACAATAGCAGATAGTGAAAATCCGGAACCGCTTCCGATTATTGCAATTGATGAACCTACAATCTCGATGAATTTTACTGTGAATACTTCTCCTTTCTATGGAAAAGAAGGAAAGTACGTAACCTCCAGACATCTCCATGACAGATTACAGAAAGAACTCGAACATAATGTGGCATTGCAGGTTCAGGAAACGGGATCACCGGATACATATAAAGTTTCCGGCAGGGGCATTCTTCATCTATCCATACTGATTGAAAATATGAGACGTGAAGGATATGAACTTGCAGTAGGTCCGCCTAAAGTAATTTATAAAGAGATAGACGGCAAAAAAGCGGAGCCAATCGAAATACTTATTGTTGATGTACCACACGACCATTCAGGTAAGGTAATAGAGCTTGTTGGGCAGCAAAAAGGTGTTATGGTAAAGATGGAGCAAAAAGGAAGTTTAACAACAATTGAGTTTCACATACCATCCCGCGGTTTGATGGGATTAAGGAATAGGATTTTGACGGTTACTTCAGGTGAAGGAATAATGCACCACCGTTTTTATCAATATGAATTCTTTAAAGGATCCATAAAGCAAAGACAAAACGGTGTTTTAATCTCAATGCACGATGGTCCTTCAACTGCATATGCAATTGATTCTCTGCAGGACAGAGGAAAGTTTTTTATTGATCCGGGTGATGTCACGTACCGCGGACAGATTGTAGGCGAGTACAATAAGGATAATGATATTGAAGTTCACGTTCAACGTGGGAAAAAACTTACAAATATGAGAGCTTCCGGTTCCGATAAAGCAGTGAAGATTACACC
>JASFSF010000357.1:0-3441 GCA_050114555.1 Ignavibacteria bacterium | reverse complement strand
ATATTTTCAAAATTGATTCTGTTGTAGTTACTTCCGGCAGCTTTTTGTTGCTACGTGGATTTTTAATGTATGCAGACGGATTTTTCTCAATTAACGAGTTTTTGAAAGCATAATTGAGCATTCCCCTAACTGCAGCAAGTTTTCTCGATATAGATCTCTTCTCAATTCCAGATTCGCTTAAGTTCATAAGGTATGATTTAATGAATTTTTCGGATAGTAAGTTAATTTTCTCTTTTTTGTTCTTAATGGAGAAAATGAGGAATTCATTCAGATCCGTAGAATACGCTTTTATGGTTTGGGGAGAGTATCTTTTAACACTCTTTAGAAAATCTAGATATGATGTGATTAAGTTTTCTGTAGTCATCAAGTAGTATTAAGTTCCTTTTAATAAAAGGATAAAACCACCTATTTAAATTCCTAACTCAATAAAGGGAAATTATATTTTATTGTCAAATTATTTTCAATTGATTTCATCTTTTTCTTATCTGCAGACCTGATGTCATCGTAGCCTGTTAAGTGAAGGATACCGTGAATTACCAATCTTGTAAGCTCATTACTGTAAGATACTTTATATCTCTTTGCCGATTCTTTTGCATCTTCGATGGAGATAAATATTTCGCCGTCCAGATCTGAGTTGCTCCCGGAATAATTAAAGGTTATTATATCCGTGGTTCTGTTGTGATTCAAGTATTTTTTATTTATCAGACAGATCTCCTGGGAAGAGATAAAATTAATATAAAGTGAATGAAGTGTGAAGTCTAATTCATTTTGTAATAAGCCGATAAGCTTATGTACCTTAGTTTTATTTAACTTCTTAAGCTTAGATGAAACGTATAAGTTTTTCTTCAAAAATCTTATTTCTCAAGTTATTTTATAAGTTTTATTAAAACATTTATTTTTCCAGACCACCAAGCGACTCCATCGTGGTAATTGCATAATCAACATATCTTTCAGCACTGTTTTCAATTTCAGCAATCTCTTCAGTAGTTAAATCCCTGATTATTTTACCCGGGATACCAGCAACAAGTTTACCCTGCGGAACGATAGAATTTTCTAATAAAACGGTGCCAGCTGCAACCATAGAATTCTCTTCAACCGTTGATCCATCCAGTATCGTTGCTCCAATTCCGATAAAACATGAGTCTTTCAATGTACAACCATGTAATTTTACTGCATGTGCGATAGTGACTTTATTACCAATATTAAGACTAAACTTTCCATTTGTAACATGCAGCATTGATCAATCCTGAATGTTTGTATGTGTTCCTATCCTGATATAATGAACATCTCCCCTGACAACCGAATTATACCAGATACTGGAATATTCACCTATCTCAACATCTCCAATTATCTTAACCCCGGGAGCAAGAAAAACATTATCACTTAATTTTGGATGTAGATTTTTATATGCGAATAACTTTTGTTCATTCATTTTCATTTGTAGATAGGTGGCCGCCAATCACTTTTCTTCCAGTCCATTAACTCAATCGAAATATCTCCTACTAACACTTGCACATCGGCATAAAGTGGAATACAGTACATATCATTAGAGAACAAGGCTTCAAAATGACCTGTAAATCCAAATATCCCTGTGAAGCCGGCATTACCTTCAATTCTGAAACTACTTATATCATAATCAATAGCATCGATCGAGACCGATTCACTTTCATCATAGTATGTAATACTTGTTGTCGAAGTATCTTCGTTTACGAAACACGGAACTAAAATCTTGTTAGACAGTTCGCTCATAAACCTGGCAAAATACAATATTGATAATCCGTCCTGGAATCTGTCATTTAAACTGACAATAGTATCCATGGATGTTTTTGTGCGGTTCAATTTGCCTCTTAACACGTGCACATTGTTATCACTAAAGTTATATGTAACATAAGAGGTATCCTCTTCATTAAATATTAATGCCTTAAAATACACGGGATGAAAAGTAGTATCGAACCAGCTTTCATATACTTGATGTAGAGTTACAAAAGGTAATCCATCATACGAATCTATATACCCTTTCGACTTGTAGATGATATTTCCATCGAGTGTATCTTTATCGTAAACTATGGTTTTTATCTCACCTAAATTCAGAAAGGCGTATTTAACGATGTATGTAAACTCATCGCCGATGTGCAATTTTTGGTCTAAAGACATTTTCGGAAGAGATACGGATTCGGGTTGTGCAGATGTGAATTGCAAACAGCAAATCATTATCATTGAAGAAAAGATTAATATTTTCAATCCTTTGGTCACTTCAGATCAGCGATTTCTTTTGCTTCATCAAACAGCGTAATTGATTTTTTAAATTGTGTGTCGATATTGAGCAATACATTATACCATCCCTCATTTTTCCAGAAGTGACGAGCCAATTGTGCTTTTAACCGCGCAAGTATATATTCTTTATCTTTAGCTAATTCCTCTTCAACAATCTCAACATTCTTACTCTCAACAAAATTGAGAAACGTATCAAAATCAACATCATTAAATGAAAATTCATTATTAAATTGCTTCAGATTCTCTCCATACAATGAATTTATTGTATTGCCATAATTATCCACATAATTTAAAACAAATTGATAAAAAACATTATTGCGCAAAAGTTCGCGGGTGAATTCAGTTAAATGATCTGACTTTATGAGGTAATCAGGTGTGATACCTCCGCCGCCATAAACGGTTCTTCCTCTGTTTGTTTTGAATACAGGTCTTAATGAGTCTTCTTCAACTGTATGGGTAAAGTTTTCGCCTTCTTCTTCATTTCTATTCCTTAAGTCTGCATAATAATCTTCTTTCTTCTCGAAATCTCTCTGAATCGATCTGCCGGAAGGAGTATAGTATTTTGATATTGTTAATCTAAATGCTGAATTATCAAAAAGAGAATATTGCCTTTGTACTAATCCTTTGCCGAATGATGTTTCTCCAACGATTAATCCCCTATCCCAATCCTGCACTGCGCCGGAAACAATTTCACTTGCTGAGGCACTACCTCTGTTTATTAAAATTATTAATGGAATTTTTTCATAGGCAGATGGTAACTCTGCATATAGTTCATCATCAAAATTGGATTTTCTGCCGCGTGTATATACAATTTTTTTGTTCCCATCAATAAAGAGATCTGAAATCTTAACAGCCTGTTCAAGATAACCGCCGGGATTTCCCCGTAAATCAAGGACTAATTTCTCCATACCTTGTATTCGTAAATCATCAAGTGCGTCTATTAATTCATCATATGTAGTTCCCGAAAATCTTGATACGCTTATATAACCGGTATTATTATCGTACATAAAATGTGTATCAACAGAATAAATAGGAATTTCTTCTCTAATGATTTCGTACTCAATTCCCTTCTCTACCCCAACTCTGATAATTGTTACTGTAACCTTTGTACCGGCTTCGCCACGTAACTTTTGACGGACTTCTTCATTTGTAATTCCAATGCAGTCA
>JASFSF010000356.1:0-3446 GCA_050114555.1 Ignavibacteria bacterium | reverse complement strand
ATATAAACAATCGACCATTCTATAAAGTCAGTATTGCCTTCGGGACCTTATTAAATCCTGAAAATTGGGGAATGCCCGCAGTTCCGGAAAGATTAATCAATTTGGGAGTACCTTCGGAATTTGGTAATACACTTGAAGTGATTGGAACAGAATATTCAGACATTAACGGATTGATATCACCTATACCTCAAATGGTTCCGGAAGGTGAGCTTAACAAGTATGTGTATTCTATTAGCAAAGATTACTACAATTTTGAAGAGAATCCTGAACTATTACTTTTCGGTGAATTCGGTATTACAAGAGGAGTGAACAACCAGACTATAAGAATACTTCCTGTTAAGTTCGATATTAATAGCAGGAAAATAAGGTTGTATAGTAAAATAGTTTTTCGTATTACGTATTCGAACAAAGGAACTCCAAGCAACCGGTCTTATGATGAATTACTCAGTTCGGCATTAATCAATTATGATGCTGCACGCTACTGGCAAAAAGAAAGAAAAGGATTACGAAAAGTTATATCAGATAGTAAACTTGCGGTTGGAAACTGGATCAAGTTCGAAGCAGAGGAAGAGGGAATTTATAAAATAGATTATAACTTTCTTTCTTCATCCGGAATTGATCCCTCCGGTCTTGACCCGAGAACAATTAAAATCTATAACAACGGGGGCAAAGTTTTACCTGAGAACATTGATGAACCGAGACCAATTGATCTTGTCGAGAATGCAATAACGATTGTTGGTGAAAGTGACGGAAGTTTTGACCAGGGTGATTATATCCTGTTCTATGGTAGGGGAGCAAATTTTTGGGACTTTGATCCTGTTGCAGGAGAGATCATTAGATTTCATCATCCATATTCGGAAAAAAATTATTTCTGGTTGACCTATGGTGGTGCAAACGGAAAAAGAATTGAAAATAAAACAGGCTTGACAAGTCCTGCTGATTATCTTCAGTTGAGCAGTGTTGCTTTCGAAGATTTAGAAGAAGATAAAATTAATATTGGAAAAACAGGCAGGGAATATTTTGGTGATGATTTTTCCCAGGCAATCCCCTCCAGAACATATATCAATCCACTGAACGGAAGAATCTCTTCTGAACCCATATCCTATAACTTCAGATTTGTGAACGCCTCAGAAAATCCAATTCAATTAAAATTATCTGAAAATGATTTTGATATTTATAGCCGAAATTTAGCTGGATATTCAACTTCACTATATGTTGTAGGGCTACTACATCAAGGGGATGCAACTTATAATAATGATTTGCCGGATAATAGAAGTGTGCTCAAATTTTCCACCATTCCTTCATCGGTTGCAGGCGTAGGATATCTGGATTATTTTGAAATCAGATATAGAAAAGATTTAAGGGTATTTGATGATAAGCTGCTGTTTTTCTCTGATGATACTTCAGCAATCATTGAATATTATCTGCATGATTTCACTTCAAGCAATATAGAAGTTTATGATGTATCGGACTATTCAAATATTCAATTAATAACAAATCCTGTTTTGCAAAGTGGAGGTGATTATCGTTTTAGAACTGAAGAAACGGAGGGTAGTATCTCAAAATATTTTGCAGTGGGAAATAATAACTATTTAACTCCTGTAAATCCTGTTTCAGTAAATAACTCAAACCTGAGAGGTATACAGGATGGGGCTAAATATATAATCATTACATCTGATGAATTCATGTCTCCTGCAAACAGGCTGAAAGACTATAGAGAAAACCTGGCCCTGGTTCCAATTTCTACAATCATTATTAATATTGACGAGATAATGAACGAATTTTCAGCAGGTATAACAGATCCAACTGCAATAAGAGATTTTGTAAAATATGCTTACGATAACTGGACAAATCAACCTGAGTATTTATTATTATTTGGTAAAGGTACCTATGATGCAAAAAATGTAACCGGTTATAATGATAATTTTATCCCAACCTGGCAAACGGTTGAATCATTAAGATTACTAAGCTCATATACCAGCGATGATTATTTTGTTAATGTTGATGGTGTAGATTCAAGAATGGATTTAGCACCCGGCAGACTTACATTTAGTACTGAATCTGAAGCTGATAATTATGTTACCAAAATAATTGATTATGAGACTAACAGTAAAAAAAGTCCGTGGAAAAATCTAATCACTCTGGTTGCTGATGATGGTTTTCATCCCCAGGCTGGTGGGATAAGAGATGAGTCGTGGGAGCATACAAGACCGACGGAAAATATTGCAAATAATATAGTACCGGAATCTTTTGATCTTAATAAAATTTATCTTGCTGATTATCCGTATGTGATAACAGGAGGTGGTAGGAGAAAACCGGCGGTTAATGAAAAAATAATAAACTCAATTAATGATGGAACTCTGTTAGTTAATTTTATTGGACATGGAAATCCGGAAGTTTGGACTGATGAAATAGTATTTGAAAGGAGTTCAACTATTTCACAACTAAACAATACTGAATACTTCTTTCTTGTAGCTGCAACTTGTGATTTTGGATACTATGATATTCCTAATTTTGAAAGTGCTGCAGAGGAGCTAATATTTTTACCTGGTGCTGGTGCTATTGGGGGTTTAAATTCAGCAAGACTGGTTTTTTCTGGACAGAATCACAACCTGAATTATACATTCCTAACCTATTTACTACAGTCGCCACGGGATACCCTTAATCTACTACAAACAGTTGGAAGAAGTTATTTTTTAACAAGGCAGGACAGGAACAGCACCAATGATAGAAAGTATCATTTATTTGCCGATCCCTTGTTAAGATTACAGGTTCCCAGGTATGAAGGAAATATTGATTCTATAAATGGCCTGCCTCTAATTGCAAATGTTCAAATTAAAGCTTTAAGTAATACCTCTATATCAGGTTGCATATTAAACTCTGATAGCTTGGTTTGGGAAGATTATAATGGAGAAGGCATTCTAACCGTATTCGATTCGGAGCGGATAAAATTATTGGAGCAGATTCGCAATGAACCAATGGTAATTCCCGGTGGAATAATTTTCAGAGGGAGCATATCTGTTGTTAACGGGAAATTCAATACACAGTTTGTAGTGCCCAAAGACATTTCTTACGAGAATAAGAACGGAAAAGCATTGTTCTATTTCTTTAACTCTGATGGCGACGGTGTTACTTTTTCTAAACAATTAATAATTGGTGGCACGGATAGCACTGCAGTTAATGATGGAGACGGTCCGGAGATTGAAATATTTTTTGATGATGCAACAATGCGAAATGCCTATTTGGTGGGGCCTCAACCGAACCTCATAGTAAATCTCTCCGACGAAACAGGCTTAAATACAACAGGTACCGGTATCGGTCATAGACTTGAAGGAATACTGAACGATGATGAATCAGCACCGATTGATTTTACAAATTATTTTAAAAGCGAACTAGATGCTGGTGGAAAAGCCGGGCAAATAAATTACCGGTTTAACAGGCTGGAT
>JASFSF010000355.1:0-3447 GCA_050114555.1 Ignavibacteria bacterium | reverse complement strand
AAGTGTTATGAATCAGGTGCTCTTAATTAATACGGAAGATTTCATTGCATCTCTGGATGATACTTCCGAAGACAACTATTTCAGGTTTGTTGAAATATTTTTAAACTCACTTAAATCTGCCAACAATTAATTTTTATACAATATTAACATTATCAAGAGGGATTAACATGATAATTAAAAGATTCAACCAAAAATTCTCTTTTATATCTTACATTCTTTTCTCAATTACTTTCATTTCCAGAATTATTATTGGACAAGAGGAGAAGCAACATATTTCCATTGAAGATTTTACGGAAAGACCCACATTTATTGGTGAATATTTCAGTGGGGGCGAATGGGACAAAAAAGGATCAAAAATTACTTTTATTCAATTCGACAGAACGGCACTTACTACAAACCTGCTCAAATATGATTTGGAATCAGGCGATACTACTAAAATTATTGATGGAAGTAATCTTTATGCAGATGATGTTGAAAGAAATATTTTAATAGAGGATTATTCTTACCATAACTCAGGAGATCAAATATTAATATTCACCGATACTGCACCGGTATGGCGCGATAACACTCAGGGTTTTTATTACATATACGATATTGAATCCAAAAAATTAACAAACATCTCATCCAGAGATAAGGGATACCAATTGTTTGCAAAGTTTAGTCCGGATGGCAAATATGTTGCATTTGTACGGGATAGAAATATTTTTATGGTTGAACTGAAAACAATGAAAGAAACTCAGTTTACTAATGACGGATCTGAAAACGGAATAATCAATGGAACGACTGACTGGGTATATGAAGAAGAATTCAGTTTAAGAGATGGCTTTTCCTGGAGTCCCGACAATAAATACATTGCTTTTTATAAACTTGATGAAACCCGTACCAGTACTTTTCAAATGTTAAACCTCTTAAACCTGAAACCCATTATGAGGGAATTTAAGTTTCCACTTGTGGGAGAAGAAAACAGTTTGATAAAAGTCGGAACAATTAAAATTGAGAATGGTGACATTAATTTCTTCGATACCGGCACCTGGAACAATGATGATAGAGAATATGAATATCTTCCCCGTATGGGCTGGACACCGGATGTGAATGGAAATTATTATGTATGGATGATTCGACTCAACAGAGACCAGAATCATCTGGATTTACTATATGGAAATCCTGAAAGTATGAATGTTGAAGTTATCCTTGAAGAGGAGGAAGAAACATGGGTTGAAGTTTCTACATTCCTTAGTAGAGGTGAAAAACTTACATACCTTAATAATGAAAAACATTTTGTTTTCAGCAGCGAGATTGACGGATTTAATCATCTATATCTTTATAAAAATAACGGAGATTTTGTTAAGCAAATTACCAATGGAGAGTGGTGTGTGACAGAATTTTACGGTTATGATGATGTAAATGATTACGTTTATTTTAGTTCAAATAAGAAGAGTGTACCGGAAAGTCATCTTTACAGGATTAAATTATTTTCAGGAGACAATCATCCGGAAAGAATTACAACAGAAAAGGGAACTCATGCTATCAGTATGTCCACAGACTTTAATTTTTTTACAGATACGTACTCCAACAGAAATACCCCTCCGGTAACAACTCTGAAGAATTCAGATGGACAATTATTAAAAACACTCACATCCAATGAAGAATTAATCGAGAGGTTAAAGAGTTTTAACTTCCCGAATGTCGAGTTTACGATGTTACCCTCCGCAGAAACAGGGTTGGAATTGTATGGATATATGATGAAACCAAATGATTTCGATCCGGAAAAGAAATATCCTCTGTTAATTTACACATATGGGGGACCAGCAGCTCAGGAAGTAACTGATAGCTGGGGAGGATTTTTTTCAATCTGGCATGCCTACCTGGTAAATGAATACAATATTCTCGTTGTCTGCGTTGATAATAGAGGATCACTCGGACGTGGTAAAAAATTTGCAACTACACTTTATAAAAAACTAGGAACTGTCGAACCGCAAGACCAGATTGCAGCTGCAAAGTATTTTGGCAGTCTGGCATACATCGATGAAAGCAGAATTGGAATCTGGGGATGGAGTTACGGGGGTTACAATACTATTAATTCTATGTTAAAATATGACGGACCTCAAACATTTAAAGTTGGAATAGCGGTTGCGGGGGGCAGCGATTTTCGCTACTACAATACAATATATACTGAGCGTTATATGTCCACTCCTCAAGAAAATCCTGAGGGATATGAAGAGGCTGCTGCACAAAATTTCGCTTCAAACCTGGCGGATAACCAAAAATTATTGTTAATCCATGGCGATATGGATGATAATTCACATTATATCGGAACGGTTAAGATGATTTCTGAACTGCAAAAAGCTAAAAAACAATTTGAAATGATGGTTTACCCCGGAGGTGATCATGGAATGAGAGGCACAGGTAATCCGTTTGTTTATACTCATTTATTTACAACAATGACAAATTATTTGATTGATAATTTATAACATTGGTGATAATATATTTTTAATAAGGTTTTGAAACTTTCTGACACAATACTTTTTTAATTAATGATAAGGTCGTATCGCTGTTCCCGTAAAGGTATTCCAAATGCTGTGGATTCTTTTTCTTCAGTTAATTTAAATCCATATCTTTTATAAAGTGAAGCAGCAACATTAAGTTCGTGTGTTGTCCATAAATATGCCGATCTGTAATTGCAGCTATTCAAGAAATCAATGAAGAGCTCCATCAATTTTTTGCCCAGACCTATAGATCTGTATTCCGGTTTGATTAGAAAATAGCGAAGCTGTGCAGCATTGTTCTCTCTGTGCATTAATAATAGAAAGCCAACGATTTTTTCATTATGTTCGCAAACCCAGACCCGGTCTTTTTCAGGATTGTAATTTTGATAAAATTCATAAAATCCATTCGCTACATAGGTTTCAAATTCAATTCCATAGCCAAACTCATTTGAATACAATAAACCGTGTAAATAAATGATGTAACCGATATCTCCTGGAATCAATGTATTCCTGATATTAATATCTTCAAGTTTAATTACCACGATCTTTGCTCTTCTTTGTAAGAAGTTTACTGATTTTATCCATGATTAATGCCAACTGAACTACCTCATCCGGAGTAAGGTGATCAATCATTTCTGCTACTGACTCTTCAGATTTTAGATTTAATTTTAGAAATTCTCTTTCCCCACTTTTGCTGAGTGTAAGATTAAATACCCTCCTATCCTTATTAGATTGTTTTTTTAATATTAAACCTTGTTTAATTAGCTTATCGATAGTACGACTTAAATAACCTTCATCTACCTGCAGGATGTTTTTTATTTTCCTTACGGTAAAGCCGGAATTATTGTAAATCTCGTACAGGATACGTGCTTCTGTCAAGGAATATTTACTGTGTAATATATGCCGATCTACTACACCAATAACGTTTGTATAGTAACGATTGAACGCCCGGATTTTCCTA
>JASFSF010000354.1:0-3454 GCA_050114555.1 Ignavibacteria bacterium | reverse complement strand
CAAGCACTAATTGTTTAAGTTTTTCCTGAACGTTATCCATCCTTTTTTCTGCCAGTTCACTTCCTTTTATGAAGTGACATTGATAATCATCACCATGCTTACATCCAATCAAGAGTATTCCATCAAAGCCGCGTGAAAGTGCATCAGCAATCCATACCACGTTTACAGCACCAAGACATTTCACCGGAATCACCCTTATGTTCGGATCAAATTCCATCCTGTATTTACCTACAATATCAAGTGCCGGATAAGCATCGTTCTCACATAAGAATGCAAGTATGCGCGGTTTCTCTTCAAATTCATCCGGAATCTCAACCGATTTAATCATCGATGAAATCATATTGATGGAATAATCTTTAAATGATATTATTCTTTCCGGACAGGATCCAAGACATATTCCGCATCTGCGGCAACGTGTAATGTTCGGCAAAGGAGTTCCTTTGGTATCTTCGTCTAGCGTTCCAAAGGGACATTCTTCGGTGCAGCGTTTACATTGTGTACAGCGTTGCAGGAAGAAATCGGGGAATGATTGATCTCCGGATCTAGGATGAACTGCCTTACCTTGTTTCGCAGTAGTTATTAATTGTATCGCTTTTAGTGATGCACCGTACGCATCGTTCTTAACTGCGGTGATATCCATTGGAGAGCGAACAGTTCCAGCAGCATAAATTCCTGTTCTCCTCGTTTCGTACGGGAAACAAATGTAATGAGAATCAGGAAATCCATATTTAAGAGTTGGAAGATCAGTTCCCTGCCGATAAGTCAGATTCAAAATCTTTGCACCAACTTCCGCTGATTCAGCTTCCTTCTTACCATCGAGATTATTTTCATCTTCATTATTCCCGGATTCATTTTCAATTGCTACATCGCCGGGTAAAGTTGATGGAACCATTCCTGTTGCCAGAACGACCACATCAGATTTTAACTGAATTTTATCACCGAGTAAACTTTTATCAATATCAATCGTTATCGAACCATCATCGGATTTTGTCAACTCACCAACTTCACCTTTTGTAAAAAATATGTTATCCTCTTCCTGAACCCGTTTGTAGAACAGTTCGCTCTGGGCTAGCGTCCGTATATCTTTATAAATTATGTAGATAAGAGCATCAGGATATTTTTCACGAATAACCATTGCCTGTTTTAATGAAGCAGTACAACAGACAGACGAACAATAAGGTAGATGTTTTTCGTCCCTCGAACCAGCACATTGAATAAATGCAAAACTCTTGATCGGCTTCTCATTCATTGCACTATTTTCTTTACCGGAATTAAAATACTCTTCGAGCTGAAGATTTGTAATCACATTTTCAAATTTCCCGTAACCAAGATGTCCAAGTTTTTCCGGATCGTACTGTTTCCATCCCGTTGCCTGAACTATTGCACCAACAGTTTTTGCTTCCTGCTGTACTTCATTATTTATTTTTAGTATAACCTTAAATTGTCCGGGCTGCCCTGAAATTCTTTTTATCAGGCAAGATGTAATAACTTTTATCTTATCATTTGAAATTACTTTATCAACAAGATCTTCCAAACCGGTTTCTTCTAATTGAGTGTAAGGCATACTTGTCGGAACAGCTTTGTAAGTTTTATTCAACCAACCACCAAGTACTGATTCTTTCTCGGTTAATACAACAAAGTAACCAGCATCGGCACAAGCTAAAGCTGATGCCATTCCTGCAACACCACCCCCAACAACAAGAACTGTTTCATTTATATCTGTTTGGAAAGGTTCGGGAATTTCGCTTGTTTTAACTTTAGTAATTCCCATCCGCAAATAATCAGCCGCAAGCATTTGTGTATCTTCATCGTTTTGCTTATGCGTCCAGACTACATTTTCTCTCAGGTTAACACGATCAACTAGAACATCAGGACCAAACTTGAACACATCTGCTAAAAATCTACCGGAACATGCACCAACTACTACGCGATTAAGATTTTCCGCTTCTATATCTTTTTTAATTGTTTCAATGCCTTTTTCGTTGCAAAGCCATCCATCAGTTTTACAAACCGGTATCTGGTTTTCATCTGTGGCAACTTTTGCAAGCTCATCCATGTTTAGACATTCACCAATTGTACATCCGGAGCAAAGATAAACTCCAACTTTCGTCTCTATTGCCATGATTTAATTCCCTTTGATTTTTTGAATAGCTTTTAAAACTGAACCCGTTGCTTCCTGAACAACCGATGCTACGTCTTTTGGCTTTGTATTAACACCACAGCTAATTATTCCGTTAGAACCGGTAGTTAAGAATCCGTTTTCATCAACAGACGAACTTTCTACAGGAAGATTTTTAGTTGATGGTTCCATTCCTGTTGCGAGAACAACCATTTCAACTGGATTTTGAAATAAGTTAGCTGTTAACGAATCTTCAGCTTCAACAATCAATTTATCTGAGTCAGGATCCTGGAAAACCTTGGCAACCTTCCCACGATGAAAATGTATTTTTTCATCCTTCTGAACGTTGTTGTAGAAGTCTTCGAACAACCCGTTTGATCTTACATCGATATAGTGAAAATGAATCTCAGCATCCGGGTTCTGTTCCCGGATGTAATTACATTGCTTCAGCGATGCCATACAACATATAGATGAACAATATTCAAGATGATTTTCGTCCCTTGATCCTGCACACTGAACAAATGCAATGCTGCTAACTTTTTCGTTTGTCGAGGGTCTTAAAATTTCACCTTTAGTTGGACCATCAGGAGCAGCAAGCCTTTCCATCATTACATTTGTAACAACATCTTTATGTTCTCCGAATCCAAGTATTTCGAGTTTGTTTGCATCATAAGGATTCCACCCGGTAGCCCAGATAACTGATTTTGTTTCGATTGTAATTGTTTCACCCTTCTCATCCAATTCGATCGCTTTATAATGACATGCCTCAACACACTTATTACACTCGGCTCCTTTGCAGACATCCCCATCGATTACATATTGCTGAGGATACGAGTTTTCAAATGGAATGTATATCGCAGTGGTTTCATCCATGTTGTAATTAAATTCGTTTTTTCTTTTCTCAGGGCACACTTTAACACAATCGCCACAAACGGTACAAAGATTATTTACATACCTTGGCGCCAGGTTTACTGTTACTTTATACTTACCCGATTCTTCGGTTACATTTTTAACTTCAGCAAGTGTATATGTTTTAATTAACGGATTTGTACGCAGCCGTCGTATATTTATTTCCAGTCCACAGGATGGTGGACACAGCTTGGGAAAATATTGGTTGAATTGAGAAACTCTTCCGCCAATGTAGGGATTCTTTTCAATTAATATCACATTCACACCGGTTTCTGCAGCCTCAACAGCTGCTGTGATCCCGGCTATACCGGCACCTACAACCAAAAGTTCTGATGAGATTGAATTATCACTCATAATTACATTCCATATTTAGTTTATAATTGTCATAGACTGATTTTTTAACATTATTTCTTTGTATATAATCAT
>JASFSF010000353.1:0-3454 GCA_050114555.1 Ignavibacteria bacterium | reverse complement strand
TTCCGGATAAAATGACATACGTTATTGCCGGCGATGCGAAAACCCAGCTTCCTCGTTTGAAAGATTTAGGTCTTGGTGATCCAATACTGGTTAACAGGGAAGGAAATATTATCAACTAAAATTCATAAATATTGAAAAAGGGAAAGCTGCCTGCAATCGCGGGCAGCTTTTTTTGTTTCACTGCATATTGAAAATCGGGCATTATCTGTTTAATTTGAAATTACTTCTTTTGCTGGAATTTGAATTAATTCGGAAGAGGCAATAATGAGAGAATTTTTTAGCGTGCAGGAAGTAGCCGGTCTTTTAAATATGAGCAGATCAGGGGTTTTGTATCATATAAAATCCGGACATCTTCAAGCCGTACAGGTGGGAAAAATTTACATCATATCAAAAGAGGATTTCGGGGATTTCCTTAAGCAACATCGCGATGAGAAAAAGAAACAATCCAAATCAAAACAAACAAAATTGAATTTTGATTAATTATAGCCATCTGAATTAATTCAATCTCTCATTGTTGAATCTTCTTTAGTTAAAGAAAGACATTCATGCCAAAACATCTGTTAAGTAAATCATCGTATATTAAAGGGCTTCAATGCGAAAAGCATCTCTATCTCTATAAATATCATTATAAAGAGATGGATGAGCTTTCCGATATGCAAAAAGCTATTTTTCAAAGGGGAACAGATGTTGGAGAACTTGCACAACAGCTATTCCCAAAGGGATTTAATGCATCACCGCCAAATGCTTTTCAATACGATAAATGTGTTGCTCAGACCAGGACACAGATTGAGCAGGGAACTGATGTAATATATGAAGCCGGGTTTATGTATAACGAAGTTCTCGTTATTGCCGATATAATTGTGAAGGAAGAAGAAAAATGGAATATCTATGAGGTCAAAAGTTCCACTTCAATTTCAGACACATATTTAAACGATGCAGCACTCCAATATTATGTTCTTTCAAATTCCGGAATTGAAATTAAAGATTTCTTTATCACTTATATTAATAACCAGTATATACGTAAGGGTGAGCTTAACTTATCAGAACTTTTTACAATTGAGTCCGTGATTAGTTCAATTTTGCCTTTACAGGATTATGTTAAAGAAAATGTGGAGAGGCTAAAGAAAGTTGTTTCAAAAAAGGAAATGCCGGATATCGATATTGGAGAGCATTGTCATGATCCATATATCTGCGGTTTCTTTAACTATTGCAGAAAGCATATACCGGATAATTCTGTTTTTGACTTCAGTGGAATGCATCTGAACAAAAAATACGATTTTTATCGTAATGGAATCATAAAACTTGAAGATGTTCCCTTTAATTATAAATTATCTAAAAATAACCAGATTCAACTTGATGTTTATAATTCAGGCAAACCTGTAATCGATAAAGAAGGAATTGGTAATTTTATCTCCGATCTGAAGTACCCGCTTTACTTTATGGATTTCGAATCATTCCAGCCTGCAATTCCTTTATTTGAAAACACCAGGCCATACCAGCAAATTCCATTTCAATATTCTATCCATTACAATAAAAGTAGGAACAGTGAACTAGAACATTTTGAATTCCTTGCGGAAGCCGGAGAAGATCCGAGAATTAAGTTTATTGAAAATCTATTAATGCATACTACCGGTAAAGGTGATATCATTGTTTACAGCAAAGCTTTTGAAATTTCCAGGTTGAATGAAATTGCATCGGCTTTCCCTGAATTTGCAGAACGTATTGAAGAAGTAATTTCACGTATAAAAGATCTGATGATCCCATTTAGAAATAGATATTATTATGCAAATGAGATGAAAGGTTCATATTCAATCAAAGCTGTACTGCCTGCACTGGTGCCTGAATTAAATTATGATGATCTGGATATAAACGAGGGTGGTCTGGCATCAATTGCATTCGAGAGCCTTCAAAATGAAACCGATTTTATTATGATTTCCAAAATTCGAAATCAATTATTAGACTATTGCAAACTTGATACCCTTGCTATGGTGAAGATTCTAGAAAAATTATCAAAATTATCAGAGTCTCAATAATGCCAGCACCCAATGAGGTATTAGATTTATTAGAGTCTATTCTTGGGATATTTTTTTATGATATTCGTTATAAAGAAAGGGCTGTGTATATACTCTGCGATAATCTCGTCGAGTTAAGTTGCAAAACAAAAATAAAGCAAATTAACTTTAGGGAAGATGTCAAAAATATGAGTCTACACTCTGCTTTAGAAAAAACATAAATCGGAAAGAAACTCCGCGAAAAATTATTGATGAGAAGGAATATTAGAAGTGATATGCAACATGAATTTGCTGGAATAACAATTGATAAACAACAATGTGCTGATGCAATAATAGATTTAGTATTTCTCATTCGCCATAGAAAATTGTGGGGAAAATACGCAGTTGATCTAGCACCATCGTGGATTTTTTGTGGTTTAAGAATTGTCAAGTTGTATTCAAGAATTGGCGATACAAAAAAAAGGAAATTATTCGAAAAAAACTAGAAGAAGGAATTGACTGGAATGAAGGAAGGATTCTCGATGACAGCGATTTACAAATTGGGATTGAGAATATTCAACCCGAGATGGAAAAGTTAGGACGTGATTTGGTCTATTTAGATGGCTCACCAGTTGGTAAAATGAGACAGGATTATAATGAAGTTACAATTTCTGTTGGATTATCTGAACATTGGACTTATCTCATTAGAGAGCATACAGAAAAGATTGAGGAATGTCTTGATGAGTTGGGAATTGATGAACTATTTTGAAAATGCTGGGGAAAAACTCGCTTAATATGTTGATAGCACTCTGAACATTATTTACATTACTTCCTAAAAAATAAGTGGGATAGAAAGATGTATAAAAGTGTTGCAATTATCCTTTTAATAATTTTAGATTGTTCATTCATATACTGCCAAAATCTTGATTCTCTAGTTCAGAATGTTATTAACCAAATCAATCTTGATTCACTCTCAAGTTATGTTGAAATCTTATCCGGGAAAAAGGAATGGGAATTAAATGAAACCTCATACACAATTGTATCCCGCCATGCAGAACACGAAGACAATAATGTTGCCGCCGATTACTTGAAACTTAAACTACAATCCTGGGGTTTAGACACATACGATCAACAATACAGCGCAACCGGGCGGAATATCTATGCATTACAGCCTGGAAACATATACCCAGATCAATACTATATTTTGTGTGCACACTATGACAGCATGCCTCCCGGACCACTTGCCCCGGGTGCAGATGATAATGCCAGTGGTGTTGCCAACGTACTCGAAGCTGCGAGAATTCTTAAAAATTATAATCCGGCATATTCGATTATTTATGCATTCTGGGACGAAGAAGAAATTGCACACAATGGAAGCTTATATTTTGCCGAACAAGCTTCAGAAGATAATATGGACATTCTGGGAGTTATTAATGTAGATATGATCGGCTTTGATCATAATA
>JASFSF010000352.1:0-3464 GCA_050114555.1 Ignavibacteria bacterium | reverse complement strand
GCTGTTCTGTCTATGAAAATAATCCACAACTTAAAATTATCTGTTGGTTCCGGTGTGTATCTTCTTTACTCCCAGGTTGATGCGCTTGATAACCCTGTTAAAACATCTCAACTAAGCACAGGTTCATATTTTGCAGCAAGTTATTTTCGTAATTTGTCGGGCAAGCTCTCTTTGGGTGGAGAAGTAAAATACTTTTATATAAACAAAATTGAGGATGGGGATTTAACATTTCAAATTGCACTTCAGTACAAAATCTTATCTTATTAATAAAAATTTAAAATAATTATTTTCAATAAAGTCTCACAACATCATTCCTTTTCCGGGACGCTATTATTAATGAATTTTCACGTCAACTTGTAAACCTGGACTTTACTCGCAAATCCTTTCAAATTAACTTCTCCCAAAGAGGTACACTCAGGCTTTACCGCTTTCATATTATCAATTACATCCTTTGAAACAATTATTTGTGTGTTGAGCTCTTTGTTAAGTTGTTCTAATCGTGCAGCCAGTATTACCGTATTGCCCGCAATGGAGTACTGTTTCCTCTCTTCTGTTCCAACATTTCCCGTTACTACTTCACCGGTGTGGATACCTATGCCTATCTTAGTTCCGGGAAGTTCATTATTATCATTTTTACTTCTTAATTCTTTCACTATTTCAATCGCAGAATTAACAGCATTTTGTGTGTGATCTTTATCTTCAACAGGTGCACCAAAAGTTGCCATAAAACCGTCCCCAAGAATCTGGTTTACTATCCCTTTGTTCTTATTAATTATCTCTATCATAAATCCAAGAGCTTTGTTCTGGTATTGATTAATTTCGCCCGGCGACTTGCCTTCGCAATATTTTGAAAATTCTCTTATATCAAGGAACATCACAGTTGCTTCCCTTTTTCTGCTTGTAATTTTCAGTTTATTCTTTATAAACTCATCAACAATTTCCTTGCTAACTTGCTGCCCGAAGATTTTTTGAAGATCTTCCCTTTCTTTAATTGAACTAAACGATTCAATAATATTGTTTTTTATTTTTGCCGCAATTAATCCGGCAACAATTCCTGCAAGCAATAAAAATATCGACTTACCGATGTAATATATTTGCAATGTCAAAACATACATCACCCCCGATTTTTCCACATTTTCTATAAAAGTGAATGATAGTATAAGATACTCTGAAGCAGCTACCATTCCCGAGAATACACTTAATTTCAAATCAAGCTCGAAGATTGAGAGAATTATGAATAGAAAGTAAAAGAAGACACCCGGGCTTATTAGTGCCGTATGCGAATCAAAATTAACAGCGATAATAATTATTAATACAGTCGGAATACTCGTTTCGATAAATGTATTTATGTATGAAAATATTATGTACTTTTTTCTTCCGAATTTCTTTCTGAAATTCTGGAATCTCCTGATCAAAATTGTTCGCAATATCAAAACAATCAATACCAATCCAAACCATACAAATGCTTTTGACAGATCTTCTTTGAATAATTCCAGATACAATGAATTGATCGTTATTGCAATGAATATCACAACAAGAATAATTGCCAGCAACAATTCTTTAAACTTTTCACTTTTAAGTCTTTCTTCGAAGAAAAGATCCTCAAAATCATAGTCGGATATATTTTTCATATGATCTTAGCGTTTGTTCTAATTAATTGTTTTCAATTAACAATCAGAAATATTCAAATAAAAAAAGCCCGACAAAAAATGCCGGGCTTAACATTCAAATAGTAAATATGTGTCTATGGATTATCTGCCCAAAAATATTGAGAAACCTGCCGAAGCCACAATTACGTTAATACCGTTACGGTCGCCATCATAATCTTCGGGATTGACAGTTCTCATCTGGTAACCTACGCCAAAGTTTAATAAAGCTCCCCTTGCAATCTGGACCTTGATTCCGCCGCTAAAACCAAATCCGATACCACTTAATGTTTCATCCAGCGCTGCCTGCTGAGTGCCTGCAGATTTTATAAGTGCTATATCAGTTGTTACATTTACAGAATTGTATCCAAACCTACCCTCTAGAAACGGATATACATTACCGCCGGTTTTAAAAACATATGCTGCAGATACATACCCGCCAAATGCTGAAAGTGTTGTTTCTGAGCCTGCAAGCTCTTCACTAACACTAACAGATACGAATTCAGGAATAATACCTATTTGCAGTCCCTCCATAATAAAATAATACGCAGGTACATTTGCGAAGAATACACCGACTGATCCATCAACAGTTTCTCCATTGGCTACTAATGTAGTATTAGCATACATTACCATACCACCAAGTTCCCACACACCTTGTTTTCCATAATTTTGAGCATTAGTAAAAGACGTTAATAGAAAAACTGCGCAAAATAATAGTATTAATTTTTTCATAAGTCTCCTCGTATAATTAGTTGATAAAAAAAGACCTGAAAAATTTCAGGAATATTAGATTTTCTAACTGATTTGTGTTTATATAAATTAGCTCCGCCTCCTCTCAAAAAATACATTTGTTTATTCTTGCCTTCATAATGTACTTTTTTTATTTGTTACTATCAAGAATAAATTGTTAAGTAATTGTCAAATAATAGTTTGTAATCGCATAAAAAACAGTTTTTCACTATAAGAAAAGATTTAATCCGGCAGAATAGTTGCGAATAGGCCTCAAATTCCCAATTGTTTCAACATAATTATAGTTAAGTAGGTTTTTTATTGAAAAGAATATATTTAAAGGATAAGTGGCAATAGTAAAATTATAGCCGGCCCTAAGATCTAAAACATATCCCGGAACTCTGAGTTCGCCATCTTTTACCAGGCCAAGTTCAACTATTCTAAAATCAATTTCTTCTACCTTGCTCCAGTATCTGAAATCTGCGCGAAACTCAAATGGTAATGGTTTATATTCAAGATTTACATAAAGCATATGCCGTGGACGATATTTAAGAGCTTTGTTTAGTTTTGTATTCCTTGCCCACAAATATGTATAACCTGCAGAAAGCTGCAACTCTTGTGGAATTAATGAAATTCTTGATACCAATTCAAATCCCTGAATTTTTGCTTCCACTATGTTTACTAGCTGAATTTCAGTATTCGAAGTTAATTCCGGCTCAATAAAGTTATCATACGTGGTGTGGAAAAGTGATAGATCTAATTCAACTGCTTCCGATGGAGTATACTTTATACCTGTCTCATACGAAATACTTGTTTCTGCTTCAAGGTCAAGATTTTCTTTTATTGTAATACCCATACCAAGATCGCTGGTAGTAAAGACTTCGGCTGGTGTTGGAGCTCTGAATCCGGTTCCAAATGATGCTCTCCAGATTAGATCGTTTGAAAAAGAATAATTTAATCCTACTCTTGGCGTATATGCATTTGCGCCAAGTAATGTATCCAACTTAATATGGTCGTAACGTAAACCAAGAGTTGCTACAAGATTACTTATCCCTTTGTATTCTGCTTGTGCATATCCGGCAGCGGTAA
>JASFSF010000351.1:0-3469 GCA_050114555.1 Ignavibacteria bacterium | reverse complement strand
TAACAGGTGGTTTCCCAAGTATTCCTAACTTGATAAGTTCTTTTACAAAATTGTAACCATTCATTTCCGGCATTGAGTGTTCTGTTATCACCAATGCAGGTGTGGATGTTTTAATTTTCTTAAGTGCTTCATTCCCATTTGAGGCAACATCGACTTTATAATCCGGCTTAATGTTTTTCAATATCTTTGAGTAAAGAAGACTGTCTGTCCTGTTGTTATCAACAATCAGTATGCTGGCTGCAGCTATTGGAAGTGTAAATCTGAATACCGATCCTTTATTATATTCACTCTCTGCCCAGACCTTACCACCATGTTTTGCAACGATCTCTTGCACCAGTGAAAGGCCAAGACCACTTCCTTTCTCTCCAGAGGTTCCTTCCGTAGTATATTTTGTATCTACGTTAAATAATCTCTCAAGATTTTCTTCTCTAATACCCAGCCCGGTATCTTTAACTGCAAATTCCAGGAAACCGTCATCTTCGGAGGATTTGACCGATATTGTTATTTTATCTTCACTCTTCGTAAACTTGATTGCATTTGAAAGAAGGTTATTAATCACCTGACTTATCAGGCTTTTGTCTGCATAAACAAATTGTCCTGCTGCGACTGTAGAAAATATTTCCACGTTCTTACGCAATGCATCACCGGTCATGGCGTGAATCGATTTCTCGATTAGAGTTTTTGCATCAAATCTTTCGGGTTCAAATTTGATTCTTCCTGTTTGCAGTCTTGTCCAGTCAAGTAACGAATTAACAAGAGATAACATCGACTTGGAAGATTCCTGTATATACTTAACATATTGCTGTCGCTCTTCGTTTGTTAATTCATCATCATTTGCAAGTAGATCTGTAAATCCAAGGATGGAACTGAAAGGTGTTCTTAAATCGTGAGAAATGATTGAAATAAATCTATCCTTGGTTTCGTTTAATTTTATCAGGCTTTCGGTGGATTTTCGTAACTCCTCTTCGGCGCGTTTATTAATGGATATATCACTTACCAACCCGTAAATTTTTTGTATTGTGCCTTTTTCGTTTTTGATAAAATTAACTTTGTTCCTTACCCAAACAATGTTTCCATGTTTGTTTATGATCCTAAATTCAATCTCTCCGGAATTTTGATTTTTACTTGCTATAATCGACGAAATTTTTTTCTTCACTTTGGCAAAATCGTCAGGGTGAATTATTTTAAGCATTAATTTAGAATCTTCAAGAAACTCTGCCTGACTGTATCCTGTTATTTTTTCCACCGCCGATGTGTAAAATATCGGGCGCATGAATACTCTTGCTCTCTCAAAGGTGTAGAGGAAGTCGTCTATATTATCGGTAATATTTCTGTACTTTTCTTCAGACTCCCTGATTGCTTTCTGGGCTCTTTTCCTCTCGGTTATATCCCTTGTTACCATTACGATATATTTTCTATCATTTTCTTCAAATGAAGAAACTGACAGCTCGGTAAAGAATTGAGAGTTATCCTTTCTCTTCCCCAAAAACTCGAATCGGTCAGGTGCACTTTTATCTTGTTCTTTTAATCTGAAGTATTCTGCTACTTTCAGAATGTCATCGTTAGAAACCAGATCTAATAAATCCTTTCCTGCAAGTTCTTTTCCTTTGCTGTAACCAAAGATGTTTGCAAAGGAATCATTTGCTATAACTATTTTACTATCTGTTTCAACTGCAATACCATCTTGTGATGCAGTAAACAAGGCAGGATATAGTAATTCGGTTTCATTACGATCTTTGGATGGTTTAATTTCATTCATATAGCATAAATAGTTTAATGAATTTCCTTCTTTTTTACTCGGAACAAATTTAACCTCTACGAAAAGTCCTTTTCCGCTTTTATCCACAAGGTGCAATTTAGTCTGTGTCGGTTCATTCTTCTTAATATTGTTTATATCAAATTCCTTACCCTCAATATAATTCTTGTCAACTATAGACTCGAAATAACATTTGGAAACTTCTTCTACATTGAAACCAAGCGATGTTAAAAATTTTTTATTGGCATATGTTATCATCCCCTTAGATGTAAATTTGCAAATTATTTCGTTTGAATTTTCGAGAAGTGTGTTTAATGAATCTTCTCTTAAATTTCGTTCTTCTTCCTCTTTAATTTTTCGGGATATGTTCGTGCATAGAACAACAATTGTATTTTGATAATCGTCGAGGTATGAAAATCTTGCCTCGAGGATTTCTTTTTTATGTTCCTTGCCGAAAATATTTAAGTTGACTTTCCAAATCTTTTCTTTTACTAAATCTTTTTTTATGGTTTCAAAAAACCGTATATCGAACAAGTCCAAAGCTGTTCCGAAAAATTTGCCCGTTACCTTTTCAGCCGACTGATCAAACAATTCCTCTGATTGCTTGTTCCAGTAAATAATTTTACCATCTGAATCCAGGGCAAATAACGCATTTCTGAGATTATCATTAATAGATTTGTAATAGGAAAATTCTTCTAATCTGTGCTTAAAATCATGCGTTTCTGAAACTGTTTGAGTTATATTATTAATGAAGATGAATAAGAACTGTAAAGTCCCCCGTTTACTTTGAATCGGTTCTATCCTGCAATTGTAACTATTCTTTCCCTCTCTATGAACAGAATCAAATTCGAAATTAGTTGATGTATTTGAAACTCTTACTTTCTCAATATTTTGGGATAACAAATTATTCGTTTTGCTATCGAAAAGTTCCGTAATGTATTTATCAACACTTTTAGTTTTGCTGAGATTTAATTTTTTAAGAGTTGAACCTGATAAGAATTGAACAATCCCTTCATTGTCAGTCACAATTAAAGCATCGCTCACATTATGAATTGCTTGTTCAAAATAATCTGATCTTTGCTTTATATCGACTTTTGTTTCACGAATGATTTTGATATCCTCGATTAATAGCATACCACCTGTTATCTCATCATCATCATAGATAGGGGAACCCTTAATTATCAGGTCGATATATTGTCCATTTTGAGTTTCAATTTTCTTTAATTGTTTCTCGAAAGGGGTGCCGGAAAGTAATTCTCTTAACTCTTCAATAATTGTGTTATATGGAAAAATATCTGCTTGTAAAACGTTGCCACCCACAACAGTCGGGGTTTCGAACTGATATAAAGCACCAAACTTTTTAAAGTTCTGATTTATATAATCAATTTCACCATTCAGAGAAAATGTTACTAAACCTATTGGTACCTGTTCAATAATCTTTAAAGATTTTTCTTGCATAGCTGAATTATTGCCTAAAATTCGGGTTAGGCGCACCATTTTATCTTTTTACCCTCTTAATATATTCACATTGTTATTGGGTCTTACAATAATAATGCTAAAAAAATTGTAATAGGAACATTTTTAAACAGAAAATTTACCCAGGAAGATATAAATGTTTCCCGAAGTCGTAAAATGTTTTAATATAGAAGTTTAACGATTTACCAAATTATTTTTCAGATAATTTTATTTTTTCACGAGAATTTTAATCCCGAA
>JASFSF010000350.1:0-3469 GCA_050114555.1 Ignavibacteria bacterium | reverse complement strand
TTTATCACCCTGCTGATAAATCTGTTAATCTGTCGCTCTCACTTGGCAGAATTGATGAAACCCTTCCTTACATTAAAAGTGTTGCAGTTGATGTATTGGAGGAATCGTACATCACAAAAGAAGAGGGCTTAGAAAACATTGAGCAAGAAGTAATTGAATTTTATAAAATAAGTTATCCTGATGTTTACGCAAAGAAAAAAAACGAAATTGAATCAGCAACAAATGAAATTAAAAAGATTTACGACAGAAATTATTTCCCGTCTATGGGAGTCAGCTGGAGAGGATTTCCAAACCACCTCTCTCATCTTTATGACGATGGCTGCTTCAGATGTCACGATGGAAATCACGTCAGCGAGGATGGTAAAGTGATTGGAAGAAGCTGCGATTTATGTCACACAATAGTCGCTCAAATTACAACTGATGGAAAAAAATTAGAATCACTCAATGGAATTGAATTCATTCATCCTGAAGAGCTGGATGAAGATCTGAATGAAGTCATTTGTGTTGATTGTCATGCCAGGGAATAATTTTTCCACTCTCTTTTAACCTTCACATCAATTTCATACATTCTTATCAGCAAAAATAATTCAATTAAGTTTCCGGGAACTTTTCTCCCCCGGATTAGTGAAACAATCAGTTGCATAATTTCAAATTGATTAATAATTATAATTAGGAGTAATAAAATGAAGCGTATTTTCGTATTTCTGCTCTCACTTTTAATGAGTTTTACACTTCTTTGCAACACTGCCTTTTCAAATTCAAAAGAAGAAAAAAACGTAGTTCAACTCGCTATTTTACTGGATACCTCAAATAGTATGGATGGACTTATAGACCAGGCAAAAAACCAGCTCTGGAAAATCGTAAACGAAATGGCCCGTTCAAAACGAGACAATGAAACTATCAACCTGTATGTGGCACTTTACGAGTATGGTAACGATAATCTTTCCCCCGATGTTGGTTATGTAAGACAAGTGAGTCCATTAACAAATGACCTCGATAAGATTTCAGATGAGCTGTTCAAACTGAGAACCAACGGCGGCAGTGAATACTGTGGAACAGTCATCGCCGATGCAGTTGAAGATCTTAAATGGACAGAGTCTACAGATGAGTTAAGAGTAATATTCATTGCAGGTAATGAAGAATTTACTCAGGGTAGCATTGACTACAAATTATCATGTCGGGATGCAATTTCCAAAGGGATAATTGTTAACACAATTTTCTGCGGTGACTATGATGAAGGTGTAAGAACGTTCTGGAAAGATGGTGCTGACATAGCAGATGGAAAATACATGAATATCAATCAGGATGAAGAAATTGTTCACATCGACGCACCACAGGATCAGGAATTGATAGAACTTGGAGTAAAATTGAATGATACTTATATCGGATATGGTTCTTTCGGAGATGAGTATAAGTTAAGACAATCTGAACAGGACATGAATGCCGGTAATCTGGCTCCTGAAGTTCTTGTTGAAAGAACTGTAACTAAATCAAGCACACAGTATAAAAATGAATCCTGGGACCTCGTCGACGCAGAAAAAGAGGGAAATGTAAATATTGAAGAACTAGAAGAAGATGCACTTCCAGAAGAAATGCAAAGTATGACTGTGGAAGAACGTAAAGCGTATGTTGAAAAGAAAGCAAAGGAAAGAGAAGAAATTCAAATGCGTATCGCCGAACTTGATAAAGAAAGAAGAAAATATATTGCTGATAAGCTTGCAGAAGAACCTGACAACACACTTGATGCCGCCATGATAAAAATAATAAGAGAGCAGGCACAAGGTAAGAACTATGAGTTCGAAAAATAAGTAATTGTTATTCAGGATCAGCATTATAGCAAAATACTGATCCTGAATATATACTTGATAATCAATGGATTTGATATTAAAAGAGATTAGAAATGAAAACAAGTAAAAAAATTATCCTGCTGATTTTACTATCGCTGACTTCAATAAGCACAGTCTCTGCTGATGGTTTCATAATCATTCCCCGTCCAACACCGTTACCAACTCCATTTCCATTAGAAGTAGTTTATCATAATGTCAGTGTAAAAATTAATGGTAACGTTGCAGAGACTATAATCGACCAGGAATTTTTCAATCCCTCACGCATGCTGCTGGAAGGACATTACATATTTCCTGTACCGAAAGATGCAGTGATAAAAGAATTCACCATGGAAATAAATGGAGAAGTAGTAAGTGCAGAGCTACTTGATGCAATTAAGGCACGTAACATTTACGAGGATATTGTAAGGCAAATAAAAGATCCTGCATTACTTGAATATGCCGACAGACAATTGTTCAAAGTGAGAATATTTCCAATCGAACCACAGAGCAATAAGAAAGTAACGATCAGCTATCGTGAAGTTTTAAGTTCTGATAATGGAATGTATGAATACCTCTATCCCTTAAACACCGAAAAGTTTTCTGCAAAACCGTTAAAGAATGTCAGCATTAACGTGGATTTAAAGACTAACAATAAAATTAAGAACATATACTCCCCTACTCATTCTATTGACGTAATTCACAAGGATAACCACAATGCTGTGATCTCTTTCGAGGAAGAAAACACAAAACCTGATACGGATTTTAAATTATACTACAATACAGATAATGATGATATTGGAATATCACTCCTTACATACAATGATGAAAATGATGAAGGATATTTTCTCTTAACTGCAGCTCCTTCTTTTATTATTGATGAAAATAAAATTGATCAAAAGAATATCACATTTGTGATAGATGTTTCCGGAAGCATGGCTGGAAAGAAACTCAGACAGGCAAAGCAAGCCCTGTTGTATTGTATAAATAATCTTAATCCCGGTGATGGATTTGAAATAATTAGATTCTCCACCGAAGCTTATGCATTATTCGGAAAAACCGTTGATGCAAACGGGAATAATCTCAAACGAGCAGAAAAGTTTATTGAAAGTCTTAAACCGGTTGGGGGAACCAATATTGAGGAAGCTCTTTCAATTGCTTTAGAAAGTGGGGATAAATCGAACCGGACACATATGATAATATTTATCACGGATGGCAAACCGACAATTGGTGAAACAGATGATGACAATCTTTTAAAGAAAATAGAAAATCTGAACGATAACAAAACCAGAATTTTCACGTTTGGTATTGGCAATGAAATTAACACGCATCTTTTGGATAAGATAACTGAAATATCAAGAGCCACGAGATCATACATTACTCCTGATGAAGACGTTGAGATAAAAATTTCATCTTTTTATGATAAAGTTCAATCCCCCGTTTTAACAGACCTTTCACTTTCATTCAGCAATGGAATTAAGTCGAATAAAACTTACCCACGCAATCTTCCCGATATGTTTAAAGGATCCTCAATTACATTGTTTGGAAGGTATGAAGGAAGCGGCAAATCGGAAATAACACTTACAGGTTTGGTTAAAGGAAATAAAAGAAATTTTTCAGTTACAAATGAATTCTCAGAAGACAAT
>JASFSF010000349.1:0-3474 GCA_050114555.1 Ignavibacteria bacterium | reverse complement strand
AATAAAATTTCGTAAATCCGCCCACATCTATAACATGATAATTTATTTTTCATTATTTTTCCTTTTTCGTATCCAAGATTTTAAGTGTTTACCTTTTTTATTTTTCCATGCTTTTAATTTTTCAATTTCTTTTTCTTTTTTTTCTAATTTCTTTTTAAGATTTTCTATTATTTTTAATGATTCTTTTCTGTCTTGTATTGCAAGTCTGCGTAAATGACAATATTTTTTATGCAATCTTTTATCAAAAAGAATTGTCTTTATCAAATAACGAATGTTAGGACGAGAAAATTCTGTTAATTGCTTTACATCGTTATTTAATTTCCTTACAGCTTCTTGCAATTGAACTGTAGTAGCAAGTCTTTTAACTTCTGGATCTGATAATGGATAAAATTCTTCATTCATTTTCTGTGTTCCTTATAATTCGATCTGAAATTATTTTTAGATATCCGGCGATATCTTTATTTAATTCAGTTTGCTCAACTAACAGGCTTGATATATTAGAAAATACATCTGCCGTTCTTGATACTGTTATTGATGCTGATATTGACGAGCCGATCAGACTTGCGAATAACAGTATGCACAATATCATTAATATTTTATCTATTTTGTCCATAAATCCTCCTGTCCTAATATATTAGAAAATTCCTTTTTTGCTTCTTTTATATAATTTTCGTTATTACATAATTTATTATATAGATGATCATATGCTTTGATTTCATATTCTGTTGCTTTTAACAATAATTCTAAAAAATAAATTGGTGTATTTTTCTTATTTTCATAAATAAGCGAGACATAATATATATGTTTTTTTTTGCTATTGCTTAATCTTTCTAAAATAAAATCTTTTTCAGATTGTTTTTTCTTTCTTATTTTATAAATCATTTCCTTAATCCATAAAAATAAAATTACTACCATACAACAACAACAAAATATAATTGTTATTGTTTTTAATATGTCAATCATCTACATCCTCCAATTTTATGCGAAAGCCGGTATAGCGGTCATGGTTATTAGGTTCATCCAAAACACGGTAAGCAGACCACACCCGCTTGACAATGTCGTACCAGCAACCGCCTTTTAATGCATATAATTGATTTTTATTTTTCATCATCTGTAACCTCTAGTTTTATACGGAAGCCGAGATTATTGTATCTAAAATCAGTCCTACTTCTACAACGAACAGCAGATCGTATCCATTCTGGAAAACCGTACCAGCAATCACCTTTTATTGTTACAGGTTGATTGTTGTCATTTTTCATCTTCTATGTCCTCCAGTTTTATCCTGAAGCCGGTGAAGTCGTTGCGGTTAACAGGCTCGTACCTGAAACGGATAGCAGAGCGCACCCATCTGGCAGGGCTGTACCAACTGCCGCCTTTTATTGTTACAGGTTTATTCTTTCTTTTCATATTCTATGTCCTCCAGTTTTATGCGGAAGCCGGTGATGCTGCAACGGACATCAGACTCGTACTTGAGACGGCTAACAGACCGCACCAACCTGACATCGTCGTACCAACTGCCACCGCGTAACACACATCTATTGCTGTTTTCTTGTAATTTATTTTCCATATCTTGTCCTTGTCCATCCCCACACATTGCCATGCATACCATGTAATCCCCACGCATTCGGTGGAAATGTTTTCACCGGTGTAGTTTTGCCTCTGTATTCACCGATCGGATCCCCCGGCCTGTATGGATATCGGCCGTCAAAATTGGCTTGATCGGTTGTTATTGTTTCGCCAGTATGGAATGGTGTTGTTGTGCCAGCACGGCAAGCGTACTCCCATTCTTTTTCACTTGGTAATTTTGCCTTTCTATCTGTCAATTCTCTGAATTTCTTACAAAATGCTTTTGCATCGAACCAAGAAACACATTCGACAGGTAGTTTGGGATCTCCACGAAAATAGGATGGATTTTTCCCCATCACTTTTTCATATAGTTCTTGAGTTACCGGTGTATCCAAAAGCCAAAAGCCTTTTTTGATTTTAACTTTACGTTGTTTTTCGTCACTGAACCTGCTGTATTCATATTCCGGGGAACCCATTATGAAAGTTCCTGGTTCGATATATCGAAAAATAATTTCTATTTCATCAATAATCATAGCTAAATACTTTCCATATTCATCATTACCATATTTCTTGTCTAT
Source organism: Ignavibacteria bacterium (assembly GCA_050114555.1). GTDB lineage: Bacteria > Bacteroidota > Ignavibacteria > Ignavibacteriales > Ignavibacteriaceae > BMS3ABIN03. The sequence goes on along the minus strand of JASFSF010000349.1, from coordinate 1,330 downwards.
CTTCATAATTTCCTCCTATGTTTCATTTTTTTTTAATAATTTTAATTCTCGGCATCTAGCTTTGCCGTTGGTGTTATATGGCACGCATAGATCAGCAAGATTATCGTATGTTAGTAGGCATTCCCAAATTTCTGAGTTCGGATATTGTGCCGCCACATATTCTAATGTCCCAAAATTTACACCACATCCACATATATTTGATCGGTTTCTGTTAATTTCATGTTCTGAAATAATAGAATTTTCATGTATATTCCAGTAATCCGGAATTGCATAATTGGTTCTACCAATAGCTTTATACACTATATACCCGTCATTAGTTCTTTTAAAATTATCTGTAATCCATTTTATTTGTGGTACCATGACATTAGAGGTGATATCATTCAATATAGCACGATTTAATTTAGCATTATTTAATCTAATGTCATTCAATATAGCACGATTTAATTTAGCATTATTTAATCTAGCATGATTTAATTTAGCAAAATTTAACTCAGCATGATTTAATTTAGCATTATCTAATTTGGCAAAACTTAATTCAGCATAATCTAATTTAGCACCGTTTAACTCAGCATCATTTAATTTAGCATGATTTAATCTAGCATTATTTAATTCAGCATGGCTTAATTCAGCACGATTTAATCGTGCATTATTTAACATGGCGCCATTTAATTTAGCATGATTTAATCTAGCAAGATTTAATTCAGCATTATTTAATTCAGCATAATCTAATTTAGCACCGTTTAACTCAGCATCATTTAATTTAGCATGATTTAATCTAGCATTATTTAATTCAGCATTATTTAATTCAGCATGGTTTAATTTAGCATGATTTAATTCGGCACCATTTAATTCAGCATCATTTAGTTTAGCATAAGAAAAATCAATATTATTTTTTTCTTTTTCAAGTAATTCTTTGATAGAATTGTATTTGTCTGTTTGTAATATAATCTCATCATTATCCCATCTCTTAACAGTTATGTTCATCATTTTCTCCTCTATACATAATAACACTATTGTGTCAACTTGTCAATACATCTTTCATGTTTATTTTTTTCTCGATATATTCATGACTGGTCGGGGTATGTGACACTATCAATACCTGACAATTATTTTTCCAGTAATCTTTCTGTATTTCGTAGAACACAGAAATCTTTTCAGGTTGAATCTGGCTGTCTGCTTCATCGAGAATAACCGGCGAATAGAAAATATTATATTTATCGTTTCGCTTTTTTATTAACGCTTTTACATACACGTCATTAAAAAATGACTTCTCGCCAGGCGAAAATTCTATAAATGACTTTATCTTTCCGGTTTCTGCATCATATATTTT
>JASFSF010000348.1:0-3484 GCA_050114555.1 Ignavibacteria bacterium | reverse complement strand
TAACATAAGCGCTGGTGCGTATAGTTTTTTTATGTTGATACATATACTCTCAGCAGATTTGATATTTATATTAATTCCTTTCACAAAAATTGCACATTGTGTTCTAATGCCTTTCTCACAGATTATTTGCACGCTCGCCTGGAAATTTCCACCTAATACTGATGAGGATATTGCCATAACATTAAACAAGAAAGGAGTTCCGGTTTGAGTAAAGCGATATTGACTGATACTACCAGATGTATCGGTTGTTTAAAGTGTGTTTCGGCTTGCAAAGAACATAATAAGCTTGAGACAGATATACCTAGAGTATGGCAAAAAAATGATGGCCTTTCGGCAGAGAACTGGACCTCGATAATTATGAAAAAGGATGATCATTATGTCAGGAAGCAATGCAGGCATTGTCTTGAACCGGCTTGCGTAATGGCATGCCCGGTTGGTGCTTTATACAAAACAAAAGACGGAGCTGTGGTTTATAATAAAGAAAAATGTCTTGGCTGCCGGTATTGTATGATGGCATGTCCTTATGGAATTCCACGCTATGAGTGGGACAATCCTGTACCATATATTCAAAAATGTATTTTGTGTTACAACGATATTAAGAAAGGTGATCAACCGGCATGTACAACTGCCTGTCCGGAGAATGCCACGATTTTTGGCGAACGAAAAGAACTGCTTCGAATAGCACATCAAAGGATAAATGAAAATCCGGATAAATACATACACAAAGTTTGGGGTGAACATGAGGTTGGCGGAACTTCTGTTCTATATATATCTGATATAGATTTAGGTTTTCTTTCCTATCAAACGAATCTTGGCACCAGACCGCTTCCTGAAACCACAGCTCCGGCTATGAAATCTGTGCCATTTGCTTTTGTGGGAATGGGAGGAGCAATGCTTGGATTGAATTGGATAATACGGAGAAGAATGGAAAACGGGAAAGCTAGTGATGCGGGAAAGGAGGAAAACCAGGGTGAATAGAGTTCAGAACACAAAAATAATTTTATGGTTGATTACCGGTTTCGCTGCTGCTGTTGGACTGAACAGGTTCATTTTCGGGCTTGGTGTAACTACAAATTTAAATGATACAACCCCCTGGGGATTATGGATTGGGTTTGACGTAATGAGCGGTGTTGCCCTGGCTGCCGGGGGATTTGTAATAACGGCAATCTTCTATATAATGAAGAAAGAGGAATTTCATCCACTCGTCAAACCAGCAGTATTAACTGCATTTCTCGGATATCTGGCTGTTATATTCGGTTTACTATTTGATCTGGGTCTCCCCTGGAATGTATGGCACATGATAATTTTCTGGAATCCAAGTTCCCCGTTATTCGAAGTTGGTTGGTGTGTCATGTTATATACTGCTGTTCTGCTTATCGAGTTCAGTCCCGTGCCTCTGGAGAAATTTAGCAAGTATGCAAAGCTCCGATCACTCCTGATGAAATACAGATTTGTGTTCGTACTGCTCGGGATAATGTTATCAACATTGCATCAGTCCTCGCTTGGATCTTTGTTTCTTGTAATGCCATATAAGCTTCACCCGTTGTGGTATTCTAATATTTTGCCGATTCAATTTTTCATTTCTGCTATTGCTCTTGGATTAATGATGGTAGCATTTGAAAGCCTTGCTACGCACTGGCTTTACAAAAGAAAAACAGAGAGTAATTTAATAGCAAAACTTGGCAAAGCTGTCGTTTGGGTACTTTCACTCTACTTGATAATTAAATTCATTGACATAATAGCTGAAGGCAATTTTCAACTTATATTTAATGGCAGCCGGGAAAGCTATCAATTTATAACAGAAATATTAATTTCAGCTGTCATCCCAATTATACTTTTTTCAATCCCTCAATTAAGGAACATAAAAAGATACCAGGTGATTGCCTCATTTCTCGTTGTACTGGGTATGGTTTTTAACAGGATAAATGTTGGAGGTCTGGCTATGCTGGGCTCAACTGGAGACGCCTATGTTCCATCGTGGATGGAAATATCAATCACACTCGGAGTAGTTGCTGTTGCAGTTCTGGTATTTCTTGCAGTTATTGAGAATTTTAACATATGGGAAGTAAAGCCTGAAGATCCGGAATCTCTTCCGCACACACCACCAAAATTCGATTATCCCTCACAAGTGTGGCTTGGGAATGCAGGCATTGCATCATTAACAAAGTATTCACTTGCGTTCGTTTTCAGTTTTGCTGTCGGAATGGCTCTAATGCCTGATGAACAGATACTTAGTCGGGGAATAGAGAAGGTAAAAGTTTATCGTGCGAGTGGAAGAGATACACTATTGATCAATGGTAATAGAGATGATTATAAAGTTTTCTTCCCGCATAAAAAACATATTGAGCTGACCGGAGATACGAATTGTGATCAATGTCATCATTTAACTCTTCCTTCATATGAAGAAAACAGCTGCTGGGAATGTCACACTGACATGTATGCACAGACGGATTTTTTCAAACATACCTGGCATTCCAATAAGCAAGGAGCGAATATTGATTGCCGAAACTGTCACACTGAAGGAATGAACCGAACTTCGGAAACGGCAAAAAATTGTAATGAGTGCCATCAGAATTATGATTTTGTAAACACATCGAGTGGATCGAATCAAAATTATTATGCGTTGTCGTATACAGATGCGATGCATAAATTATGTGTGTCTTGTCATCTATTAAAAAGTAAAGAACTTACCGCTAAACAAAAGCTTACACAGTGCGCAAATTGTCACGAAAATGATATTAGTCAGGAAAAAGAAAAGGATTTAAAATGGGAAGTAACACCTCCTTGTTTTAACCGTGTGATTCTTCCGGTTGTCGATACGGAAATCGTTAAGGAGTTTAGTAAATGAAAAACAAAAAAATCATGATAATTGACGATGAACCGGATGTTACGGCTTATTTGTCGGCAGTTTTAAAATCAAATGGGTATGAATCAATTGCATTGAGCGACGTATCCGGAGCAATGGATGTTATTAAAGAAATATCACCGGATTTAATTTGTCTGGATATTATGATGCCTAAGGAAACCGGGATATCATTTTATACAAAGCTTCGCAAAGACGATTCGTATGGAAATATTCCAGTAATTATCATAAGTGGAATCGTGGAATCTGAAAATTTTAATTTTCACTCATATGTAAAAGATCAATCGATTCCGGCACCTCAATGCTATTTGGAAAAACCTATTGATGTTGAGAAGTATATAAATAAGATAAAACAATTAGTTAATTAAAAGAATTATATCAAGTGAGTAACTTATAAATGACCCACAACGTTGCTAATGTTACACAGGAATTAATATTCAAAGCTATGTTTGAACAGATACCTTACAACATCGCAGTAATTGACAAAGATTATAATATAATTCAGGCTAACGAAAATTTTGCCGAATACTTCGGTAACTGGAAAAAGCAAAAGTGTTATCGTGTTTATAAAAAATTAAATGAGCCCTGCAAAGATTGTCCTACCGAAGAGGTATTTAAAAA
>JASFSF010000347.1:0-3485 GCA_050114555.1 Ignavibacteria bacterium | reverse complement strand
CATACTAATAATAAATTTCTCATGCAATTTGTAAGTCAATTTAATACCCAAATCGACAAAAGAGTTCAATTCAATCAGATTTGATATGTCTGCATATGCCTTATAGTATAAATCGAACATTATCTCGCCAAGAAGATCCCTGGTAAGCTCATAACCGTAAGTTGCATTTCCCTTGATTTGCGGGTGATACGGAATTGTATTGCTGTTATTATCCCTGATTCTTGAATAGTTAAAACTTCCAAACAGGAAGCCATAAGGACCAAGGTGAAACAATAGGTTTACGTATGCTTCATAACTTTCAGCATCAGCTGTTGCTAGTAAAAACCGACCGCCAGGAATTGATGGCATATAATAAGGATAATTACCGGATTTAAAATATATTACTCCTGCATCTACCTGGTAATATTTTTCATATTCATATTTAACAGAAACCTTGAGCGAATTTGATTTTCTGAAAAACATATTAGTAAACGATATCGGATTGAAGTATTCATTCTTTCTGAGTAATGAACCCGATGTAATAAATTCTGCTCCGGGATTATATTCGCCAAGCAGAATCATGTCTTTATAAATTTTTAATCCAACCGATCCATATATGTCATTAAATTTTTCATCACCAAGTTTTGAGAATGTATAACCAACACCCACCTTTATTGAGTTCAGCAACTCAAAAGAAATAACAGGTCTGGCAAATAAATAATTATAGTTTTCATTATCGAGAAAATCTGTATCAAGAAATTGCATTTGATAATTTGCTTTTACCCCCAGACTAATATCCGATACCTGAATTTTTGTAAATCCATTAACATTGATAAGATTTTCCGTAAAATTATCCTGCACAAGTGAAGTGAAATTATCTTCAACATTTAAATCGAAAATAAATACCTTGCCAGTGGTGTTTTTAACCCCAAGGAAATAATTACCTTCATTTCTCGTTTGTTTAGTGGTTGGATCAACTGATGAAAACAATTTATAAGATAATGAATTATATTCGCCTCTGAGTAAAAATCTTGTACCGGAGGTTGCATTATCATTTACTCCAATTGTATAATCAATACTTGCTCTTCCATTCAATGAATACCTGTCGCTATTCTCTATATAGGCGCGTTGCAACAAGCCACCAAATCCAGCGCTTAAAATTCCGTTATCAAATGGATACGTGTAGCTAAATCCAGCTTTTGGCGTAACATATATTCCGGCTCCTCCGAATAAACTTCCCCTTGAATAATTTCTTGATTCAAGAAGGTTTAGGTTTTCTTTTATTGGATTGGATAATTGTCTGAGCCCCAACTCATCCGAAGAATAAACCGGTTTTATGAATTCTTCCGTAATTGTAGAAATAAATTCCGGCTCCAACTTTTCAGCACGATTAATTGAAATTTCATCCGTGCCGGTTATAACAAAGTCTGGTAACTCAACAATTGGATTTGATGACTTTTCATCCTGTGCAAACAGAATTGCAAGTGGTAATAAAAAAATTAATAGAGCAATTCTCATTTTAATTGCCTGATTCTTTCCCGGGCTTCATTCCCGAAAGCATCACTTTTATGTTTAATAATCACCTGCATGAACATCTCCTCTGCTTTACGCTTATCATTCAGTTTTATGTAGCAATCACCAAGCGACATATATGATTTCGTAAGCCATTCATCGTAATTTGAAAAAATAGTACGCACTCTAACAAAGGCAGAAATTGCATCGGTAGTTTTACCTTCTTCAAACAGGGATAATCCATAATGATATTGCGATTTGGCACCAAGTTCATCAGTACGATTTTCAGCTATGCTTAAAAAATGTTCCTGTGATTTCTCATACCTGCCTGCTGCAAGATCGATCAGACCCATTTCAAATTTCGATTTGTCCGCAAAAACGGATTGCTTGTGATACTGCGATACATCGTAAAACATATTGTATGCTTCACTAAGACTATCGGTTTTTACACATGTCAATCCCTTCATGTATATAATTTCCGGTATGCCTGACGATCCCTTAAATTTTTCAATGGCAAGGCTTAATGTTGACAACGATTCATCATATTCCTCAAGAGAATTATAAATTGTACACATTTCAATTACGGCCAGCGCTGCGATGTCGGATTCCGGATAACTTTTGAAAACAGTATTAAAGTAGAAAACGGCATCTTCATATTGCTCAAGGTTATCAGCACTTTTACCTATCCAGTAGAAAGCCTCCGGCACAAATTTGCTCCCGGGAAATCTGTCTGTAAATTCTTTATAACTCTCCTTTGCTTCTTTGTAGTTACGAAGACTATAGTAAATTTCACCCTTCTTAAAATAAATTTGGTCGGAAAATTTCAGTGTGGGATTTTGAGATACAAATCGTTCTATTAAATCAATTGCCTCTTCAGGATCTCCGTTGGCAACATAACAATACTGAATACCATTAACAGCATCGAATACAAAATCAGATGCCGGATATTCAGTTAAAACCTTTTGATAGTTTGTAATTGCCTTGTCATATGAACCCATATTAAAATATGCATCGCCAATAGAATAAAAGATTAACGGGGCAAGTGAAGTTTGTCTATATGTATCCAGAACACTTCTGTATTTTTCAATTGCATTTTCAAATTTCCCCTGCTGAAAATTTATCCACCCAATTGTATAAAGTGAAAGATCTGCGTATGCCGATTTCGGAAACTTTTCTTGCAACTTAGAAAATTCGATAATAGCTGCATGAGAATTGCCGGATTTATAGAGCGCTTGTGCATACTGGTAATAAGCATATGGATCATCAAGGTTCAAACGGCTGGAGGAAAATAATTCTTTGTAAACCCGGCTTGAAGCATCAAAATTTTTACTTCCAAAATAACTATCAGCAAGTCTTAATTTAGAATCGGTAACACGATTATCTGAAGGATAATTCCGAGCAAACTCGGAAAAGTGAAAAGCTGCGTTCTCATAATCACCAAGATTGAAATAACAGTATGCTATCCCATATAATGATAATCTTTTTATATCAGAATTTTGAGTTTCAATTACTTTGAATCTTGCCAGTGCATCCTGGTATTTATCTTTTTTGAAATATGATTCCGCCAGATAATAATTGACCCTGTCTTTTTCAAAATCTCTTGAAATTGAAATGAGCCCGTTAAGAAAGCGTATAGCATTATCGTAATCATCCAGATAATAAAACGAGACTCCTAATCCTAACATCGATCTTAGTCTCAGTTCCCGGTTAATGTCATTTATTCCAAGAGCTGATTCAAAATTATTTTTTGCCGAAGAATATTGCTTCTCGTCTAAGTCCAGTTCTCCTAAAAGTGTAAATGCCCTGGCCCTTACATTCCCCTCATCCGAGGATGAGGCAGTTGTTAAATAACGCCTTGAAAGAGTGAAATCTTGGGAGTTGAAATAAAGCAACCCAAGCAGGTATTCTACCCTTGGAATTATATGACTCTCAGGATGTTTTGTAAAAAGTTCTTTAAAAATATTTATAGAAAGACTGGTCTGACCGGCATATCG
>JASFSF010000346.1:0-3491 GCA_050114555.1 Ignavibacteria bacterium | reverse complement strand
GAGGATAAAGAAGAAGTCGGTGAACAATAAAATTATATTTTTTATATCTGATGTATTAAGGAAATAACAATGTACGATTCAGGAAAAATATTAATTGGAATAATCATTTTTATAGGATTGTTCACATCCCCAATCTGGTACGAACTAGCGATTGGAAAACCATCGGACAAACCGAATGTTATTTTGCCATCCGGTGATAACCAGCAGGAATGTGTGAGATCAGCTGAATATATGAGAGATAATCATATGGATTTATTGAATGTATGGCGAGATGAAGTGGTCAGGAATAACAATCGGATTTATATTTCGCCAACAGGCAAACAGTATGAAATGAGCCTGACAAAAACCTGTACAAATTGTCATTCGAATAAAGCGGAGTTTTGCGATCAATGTCACAATTATGTTGGAGTCACTCCATATTGCTGGGACTGCCACATCGAACCCCAAAAGTTGGAGAGTAACTGATGGATAATAACAGAAGAAAATTTTTAAAGCTTACAGGACTTGCTGCGCTTGGAATATCAACAGCTAATTTGGAAAAGGTCTTTGCTAAAGATGGTAAACTTGATCCGGCTACTTTGGATATGGTTCCATCAAAGTTTAATCCTACCCCGGAAGAAGATGCACAAACACGCTGGGCAATGGTTATTGATTTAAAAAAATGTTTGATGGAAGAGAACTGTGATTTGTGCATTAAGGCTTGTAATACTACTCACAATGTACCGGAGATTAATAATCCAAAACATGAAATAAAATGGATATGGAAGGAACCTTATGAAAATGCTTTCCTTGATAAAGAAAACTTTTACCAGCGGGAAGAATTAAATGATACTCCGGTTCCCGTCTTCTGCAACCATTGCGACAATCCACCGTGTGTGAGAGTTTGTCCGACACAGGCTACCTGGAAAAGGGAAGATGGTGTGGTTATGATGGATTGGCATCGCTGCATAGGATGCCGTTATTGTGTTGTTGCTTGTCCATACGGTTCTCGTAGTTTCAACTGGAAAGATCCCAGACCGGAGATACCTGAACTGAACAGGGAATATCCTACAAGATCAAAAGGTGTTGTTGAAAAATGTACTTTCTGTGACGAAAGACTGGTGAAAGGATTACTCCCGGCCTGCGTTGAAGCCTGTAAAGCAAAAGCTATGTGTTTCGGAAACATAAGTGATCCGAAATCCGAAGTAAGACAATTATTAAAAGAAAATTTTTCAATCAGAAGAAAACCGGGATTGGGCACTAATCCGGAAATCTATTATCTCGTATAGGGACTGAAAATGTTAGAACATGCACTAAAAGGATCTAAAAAATACTGGGGATGGATATTTTTTCTCTCCGCTATAATTATTATCGGAGTATATTTTTATCTCCGTCAATTTGATTACGGTTTAGGAACAACCGGATTAAGCAGGGATGTGACCTGGGGATTTTATATAGCCCAGTTAACTTTTCTTGTTGGAGTTGCTGCTTCCGGTGTTATGGTTGTGCTCCCTTACTATCTTCATAACTATAAAGCATTCAGCAAACTTACCATACTGGGTGAGTTCCTGGCTATCTCTTCGGTTGCAATGTGCATACTTTTTGTTTTTGTAGATATTGGGCAGCCGCTTCGAATGATTAATATAATTTTACATCCAACTCCTCAATCCATTTTATTTTGGGATACGGTTGTACTTAGCGGATATTTAATTCTAAATGTTTTCATTAGCCGAGTAGTACTTGATGCGGAACGAAAATCGATCGCACCGCCAAATTGGATAAAGCCGATAATTATTATTTCAATCCCTTGGGCAATTAGTATTCATACTGTTACTGCTTTTTTGTATTCCGGACTTGCAGCCAGACCTTTCTGGATGACTGCTGTTCTTGCCCCAAGATTTCTCGCATCGGCATTTTCATCGGGACCTGCATTACTTTTAATTCTGGTTTTTATTTTGAAAAAGATTACCAAATTCGATCCGGGGAAAGAAGCCGTGCAAAAACTCGCTCTTATAATCACGTATGCAATGGCGATTAATATATTCTTTATTTTGATGGAAATATTCACCGCATATTATAGCTCTATACCGGAACATATACATCATTTTGAGTTCCTGTTCTTCGGATATGGAGGTAATACTACTCTCGTTCCATGGATGTGGACCTCAGTAATACTGGGAGTTGGTGCGCTGGTACTGTTGTTATTTTCAAAAGCAAGACAGAATGAAAATATTTTGTTTGTTGTATGTATAGCTATATTTCTTTCAATCTGGATAGACAAAGGTCTGGGAATGGTGGTTACCGGGTTTATCCCAAATGTTATGGGTGAGGTAGTTGATTACTGGCCTACTATACCTGAAGTTTTAATTTCACTTGCAATCTGGGCAATTGGATTTTTCCTAATAACTGTATTTTATAAAATAGCTCTTTCGTTAAGGAGAGAATTAGTGACATAACAACTTCAATGCATAATATAATCATTATTGGTGGTATGGCCGCCGGTTGTAAAGCGGCTGTACGTTTGGGCAGGTTATCTCAGGATTACCAGGTAACTATCATCGAACGAAAACCATTTGTTTCATTCGGTAATTGCGGCCTGCCTTATTATGCCGCAGGGGAAATTGATAATCTATTTGATCTCTCTAGAACAGCTTACGGTGCTGTACGCGATGAGGAGTATTTCCGTGATGTAAAGGGAGTGGATGTTCTAACCAGCACAGAAGTATCCAAAATTAATCCTGACAAAAAAGAAATTGAAATTAAAAATACAAATGAAAAAAGTACCTTATCATATGATTCACTTATAATTGCAACCGGAACAAAGCCTATCGAACCCGGTTTCCCATTCCCTAAGTCGTCAAGAATATCATCTTTTCATTCACCCTTTGATGCTAAAAATTTCAAAGAGATGGCGCAAAAAGGTAAAGTAGGAAAAGCTGTTATAATTGGCGGTGGATTTATCGGTTGTGAATTAACAGAAGCTTTAACTTCTCTGTGGGGGATAGAAACGATATTGATTGAAAAAGAAAATGCACTGCTTAGCAGATTTCTGGATAGAGAACTTGCAGGATTAGTTAAGAAAAGAATTAAAGATAAAGATGTTGAAATATACCTGGATACCGAAGTAGAAAAAATAAAACTAACAGATGAAGAATTGCCAATAGTTCATTTAAAGGATGGGAAATCGATTCCTACCGATTATGTTTTCTATAATCTTGGCGTCAGACCTGATTCAACCTTAGTTGAGAACACAAAAATTGAAACTGGAAATTATGGTGGAATCCTGGTCGATAACAGAATGAAAACCAGTGTTGAAAATATCTGGGCAGTCGGTGATTGTGTTGAAACATTTAACATCGTTACTGGTAAAGAAGATTACTTTTCACTCGGATCATTATCCAACAGGATGGGCCGAGTTGCGGCTGATAACATTTATGGAAAGAATGCAACATTTAAGGGTGCTGTTGGAAATATATCCCTTAATCTTTTTGATGATACTGTCTGCGGAGTTG
>JASFSF010000345.1:0-3511 GCA_050114555.1 Ignavibacteria bacterium | reverse complement strand
GGCATTTTATCAATAAATACAACTGACCTTGGTACTTTATACTTTGCAAGTCTTTCCATTAAAAAATCAATAAGCTCTTTTTCAGTTAGAGTTTGATTTGCTTTGAGAACAATAAATGCTTTTCCTACTTCACCCCATTTTTCATGCGGTACACCAATTAATGCAGCTTCTTCAACTAATGGATGTGAATGGATTATACTTTCAATTTCTGCCGGATAGACATTTTCTCCGCCACTAATAAACATATCCTTGCTTCGTCCTATAATATAAAAGCAGCCATCCTCATCCTGACGTGCTATATCGCCAGTATGCAACCAGCCATCTTTTATAATATTGGCTGTTTCTCCGGACTTATTCCAATAACCCGGTGTAATGTGTGGTCCTTTTATTAGAAGTTCACCTTCTTCATTAGGCTCACAAACTGTTCCGTCTTCTTTAACAATTTTCATATTAACGTGAAAAGCTGGAAATCCTACCGATCGTGGTTTTTCTCTAACCTTAATCGGTGGAAGCCAAAAATTATTTCCACCTGCTTCTGTAAGCCCGTAACCCATTTTAAAGTCCACACCATTATTCCAAAATTTTTCCATTACCGGCAGGGGACATGAAGCTCCGCCGCTGATAACAAGTCTCAATTTTGTAAAATCAGTTTTTTCCCATCGAGGATGCCGCTGAATCATTATATACATCGTGGGTACGGCTACATAATGAGTGATTCCTCCCTTTTCTATTAAATCGAACGTTTGTTCAAGATCAAATTCCTTACAAAGAATTGTTTTACCTCCAACGTGAACAAGTGGAAACATAAAAATATTCGGTCCGCCGATATGAAATAAAGGTAATTGAAGAGGTGCAATATCAGTTTCGCAAATACCCCAGGTAGCAATAGTATTAACATTATTCCATAAAATATTTCCGTGAGTCATTATCGAACCTTTTGGCAAACCGGTTGTTCCACCAGTGTAATAAATTCCCCAGGGATCATCCATCACAAGTTCCGGCCGGTACTCAAGCTCTGCTGAGAAGTTTTTATATTCATTAAACTCAAGATCATCCGGTTCTGCTTTTTCTGAAATTGCAACCACTTTACAACTATCTGGAAAATTTTTTCTTAATTGGTTTGTCTGCTCTTTCCACTCTTCTGAGTAGATAAAAACTTTTGGATTTACATCCTTCATAATTTCGGACAATTCATTAACGGTTAGTCTCCAGTTTAGATTATGCAGAATAGCACCGATTTTTCCACAGGCAAAAATAATATTCAAAAATTCAAAACAATTCGTAGAATAAATGGAAACAATGTCACCTTTCTCTATGCCAAAACTGTGTAAATAATTTGCGGTTTGATTGGCCAAATAATTCCAGGTTTTAAAGGTATATTCTTTCCCGTCGATGAAATTCTGTAGAGCAATTTTATCTGGAGTGTGTTTAGAGCGTTTGTCAAGATAATCAGTTACGAAAAATGATTTTTGTCTTTCCACTACTATTCTCTAATTTATTATATTTTATAATTACTAACAGGGGCCCCACTTCACACAAGCTGCACCCCATACGTAACCAATTCCGGCACCTAACATCAGCATTAAATTACCGTCTTTTAATTTATCCTGCTTAATACCTTCAATAATATTAATAATAGTATCCTGTTCACCAATGTGACCAATATTGCCTGCATATACAGATTTATCGTGACTTAATCCGATTCTATCAAGGAATCCATAATGAGCAGAAGGTTTGATCAAAACCATATTTACAAAATCTAAATCTGTTTTTGTATAGGGAGAACCATCCGGTTTACTGCCACTTTTCTTCAAAGCCTGTTCGGCGCACCATACCCATATATCCATTGAAGAATCGTCCAATTTCTTTTTCATACTTTCAGGATTTACAAGATCAAAATAAAATTTTCCTTCTTTAACGGCTTTGTCGGTTGGGTGCTGCATAGTTCCACTTGCAGGAACAATCACATCCTTGCTCATAGAACCATCTGAGAACAACTGACTACCGAGAACATGGTTTCTATCCAGACCTCTTCTAAGAAGCATTGCACCGGCACCCGCACCTATATTAAAAAGAAAAGTAGTCTTATGATTTTTGAAGTTTATAAACTTATCAATTGCATAACCGCCTGTTATTAAAACAGTATTAATATCCTTATCAGAATTCATTAAGTCTTTTGCAATTTTTACTGCAGCAATTGAAGTGCAACATCTCATATGAATATCCATAGCCCATGCTTTATCTGCACCTATTTCATAAGCTAAATGAATTCCTGAAGTCCACAGTAAATACTCTCGCCACTCTTCAGTTGTACATAAGACAACATCAACTTCACTGGGTTTGATATCTGTTTGTGAGAAACAATTTTGCGCAGCTTTTAAAGCCATTTCATTTGGATGATCATTCGGACCAGAGATATATTTTTTTTCGATTCCAAGTTTGTTTTTAATTACATCAACGGGTAGGTTGCTTTTCTTTGATATTTCTTCTGCTGTTAAATAATTTTTTGGCAGGTACATTCCTACACTTGCAATACCTACTGCGTTATTATTCATATTTATTCACTTTCTTATCAATAATAAGATTTTAATTGAATAGTCCCCTGTACGGTATAAATGTACAAGGGACTAAAATGGATATAAATAGAACTAGAAAGTAAATTTAACTTCGGCGCTAAATAATCTACTGATAGGTGGTGATGCAACAAACTCCATCGCATTAACATCAAATAGATTAGCAACACTACCGGATATTGTGATAACGTCTGTCACTCTGTAACCTGCTGAAATATCAACATTGAAAAATCCACCTAATGGGCCATAATTCCAGTCTCTGCCAACTCTTTGCCCTTCTATAACCTGGCTGCCGCCATAAGTTAATCCAGGTATAGTCTCCGATCTCACATTTATTCCGGAGAAAAAATTATATTTTTGTGACCAGCGTCCGAATATTGAGCAAAAGAATTTTTCACCAGAATAATTTAATCCGACTCCAATTTTGTGCGTTGATGTATTCAACGGTAAATCATTCTCGTCAACAGTACCATCTTTATTCCCATCGTTCTTCAAATCATCGGTATCCAGTGAGAAGTCAAAATACGAGTAGTTAACAGTCGCGTTTAAATTTTGGTCGAAATAATAATTCAAACCAAGGTCGATTCCATAGGTATTAACCTTGCCAAAATTCAGGTTAGCTAAGACATAGTCCCCTGGACCTAGAAGTAGTCCAGACTGATATTCATCAATTGGGACACTACCACGGTGTGTTACCAATGGGCCACCTGTAAATGCTGTGGGTACAATATTAACTAGCGGACTTATAAAGTTTTCAGAGATGTTATAATAACCATTTACATCAATGAATAATTTGTTTTCAATTACACCTTTGTAACCAACTTCAAATGTGTTAATTGTTTCAACTTCCAATGGGTCTATTTTAGAGCCATCACTTAATGTAAATCCTTCACCATTACCCAAAGCTAATCCATCAAAGATATTCATACTTAGGTTAA
>JASFSF010000344.1:0-3518 GCA_050114555.1 Ignavibacteria bacterium | reverse complement strand
CATGAAAAAAGCTAAAGATATGTACGCCTGGCATATTGAATATGAAAAAATTATTAAATCTGAAAAATTAAAAAGAGGTAAGGATATTGTTAAGAACAGGTACAATATGAAAGTGAGAGCCCTTAACATGAAATTCTTCGATGAAGATCTCGAGAAATTTAAATATGTATATAATAAAGCATGGGCACCTAACTGGGGATTTGTTCCTCTAACTGAAGAACAAATTGATACAATGGCTAAAGACTTTAAACCCCTGGTAGAACCTTCACTTGTAATTTTTGGTGAGATTGATGGCCAGCTTGTTGGCGCAGCTTTAGTTATGCTTGATTACAACCAGATATTTAAAAAAATGAATGGGAGATTATTTCCATTTAACTTTTTAAAAATATTCACTCAAAAGAAAAAAATTGAATGGGTAAGGATTATAACATTGGGAATAATTCCTGAGTTTCAAAAAAAAGGACTTGATTCGGTTCTTTACTGGGAAGTGCTGGAACGCGCCGGCAGTCTTGGAGTACATCACGGAGAAGCTAGTTGGGTTCTTGAGGATAATGAAATGATGAATAGAGGTCTTAAGCTAATGAATGCCAAACCATATAAAAAATACAGACTCTGGGAGATAAGTGTAAAATAAATCTACAGTAATTATGAAAAATCTATTTATCGTTCTTTTCTTTGCGATTTTATTAGTATGGGGTTGTGGAAATAAAAATAATGACCTAATTAAAACATCATTTACCCGTTCATTTGATAAAGAGATTCTTAAATCATATCTGGATTCGAATAATCCGGAATTGATAAAACAGGCTTTATTAAGTGTCAGTCACAGTGAAGATACTACATTTATTCCTCTTATTATTTCTCTTTCATTCAATGATTACCCGGAGATGATATGTTTTGCACTCGGTCAAATAAGACCTTGTCATATTTCCACACAATTTTTATGGGAGAAAGTCGGAACCAGTGCAGAGAATTCAGGATTCATTTTCGAAGCAATTGGGAAAACTGGAAGTGAATCAGATCTTTCCAAAATTTGTGATATGTATACGAACTCTGATGAACAAACATCTCAGTACAATGGTATTTCACTCGCGATAAGACAATTTGCTTTTCGTGGGATTACCTCTGAAAGCGCAGTTCAAGTCCTGGTTGATGAAGTAAACAATCCATCAAACAGTATTCAAAATAAAAATTACGCTCTATTTACTCTTGCCCGAACAGGTGGTTCAGATAAAATAAACAAGGAATTAATCCGCATTTTATTAATACCTGAGACCAACAATCCTGATACAATCAAATTGAAACAATATTCTTTAATGAACTTCCGCACACAACAATTTTTCTCTTATGATGAAAGTGTTTTGCGAAATGTACTGTCAGAATCAAATGTTCTGTTGCGTATTGAAGCAGCTAGATCTCTATGCTATCGTAAAATTAAAACAAGCACAGATGTTGATTTGTATTTGGAATTAATAGAGGATGAAAATCCAAATGTAAGTCGGGCAGCCGCAAATAGCATATCGAATTTAAATGTTGAGTCAGAAAGGTTAAAAACATACTTGAAAGAAAAAATTGAAATGATACTAAACCAAAAACTAACTCCTCATACTTATGGTGAGTTATTGTTTAGCTATTCGGAATTATACAATCCTGCTATTTCTTTTCTCGAATCATATTTTCAGAGCGATAGATCAATACCATCCAGCTATTGGTATAACTTCCTTGGAACATTTAAGGAAAATTCCGAAGCATTATCAAAACTTTCAAATGAATATAATTCATCAAATAATTTAAAAAATCAAATTTCGATATTAAGTAATCTTTTAGGTTTCCAGACAAATTATCCTTCAAATCCTGATCTATATAATTTATTAGTTGCAAATCTGTCATCACCGCGTGTTCCTATCGCAGTAATAACCGCTGATGGTATCGACTCACTGTTTATTGCAAAAGAAAACGAGTTAATAAAAGATAAAATTCGTAATACAGTAACCGATCAAATCAATAATCCGGAATATGCAGAAGGGATTATGTATCTAATAAATCTTGCAGAAAGAATTGAGAGCGAATTTTATTTTGAAATGATAGACATAGCAATCAAATCAGGGATTTATTCTGTAAGGAAATATATCTCGGAAAAGGAAGGATTAACAAACATCGGCGAAAAGCCATCTGAACACCTTGATGAAATTCTTGAAAACAGTTTTAATTATAAATTCGCTGTTATTAAAACTGAAAAGGGAAATTTTATAATTGAATTTTTACCTGAATATGCTCCCGTTTCAGTCGGGAACTTTTGTACTCTAGCCAAAAAGAAATTTTACGATGGTGTACAATTTCATAGAGTTGTACCGGGTTTTGTAATTCAATGCGGCGATACTTCCGGTACGGGCTGGGGCGGCCCGGGATATGAAATTGTTTGCGAGACATCACCAATTAATTATGAAGTAGGATTTGTCGGAATGGCCAGCGCCGGGAAAGATACTGAGGGATCGCAATGGTTTGTAATGCAAGGGAATTACCCTCACCTTAACGGCAGGTACACAGTCTTCGCCGAAGTTATTGATGGGATGGAAGTTGTTTATAATATCGATCAGGATGATAAAATTATAGAAATAGAATTGAAAAATTAGGGAACAAACTGATCGTATTTTGCTGCGTGCGGTGGATCTACCTTTTTTAATTTTGTAAACATTGTAACATCCTGATAACCTTTCAGATGATCGGTAATCTCACCATTCTTTGCATCAAAAAATGTCTTCACCAATACACTTTTAATCAATCCGTCCCGCTCATACATACCATATAATACATCGACAAGTTGTGCTATTTTTTGTTGACCGGTCTGAACATCTTGCTGGTAGATATCAATTCCATAATGATAATCAAATATAGATGATCTGAAAACAGAATATTTTTCATTAGTCAGATCAGAAACCAGTCCCCACCTGTTGTATGCATCGGTGCTGGTAGTCCAGCCTGTTTTAAAACTACTTGAATTTGCCAGGTTAACTATATCAAACGCTTC
Source organism: Ignavibacteria bacterium (assembly GCA_050114555.1). Classification (GTDB taxonomy): domain Bacteria; phylum Bacteroidota; class Ignavibacteria; order Ignavibacteriales; family Ignavibacteriaceae; genus BMS3ABIN03. The sequence continues at coordinate 490 of JASFSF010000344.1, read as the reverse complement.
TTTAAAAAAGGGTGATCCGCCATATTCTTCCCATGTATCCATATCAAATCCTATAATAATTAAAGCATAGTAATCCAGCATACTAATCAGAGGATCAAAAACGTTAAGGTTAGAATACATGGATTTACCTACTTCATACTGGAATGACCATAATGGATCATTTATTGTTAACATTGGTGAATTTCGCGTTGATTGATAAATAGGTCTTTGACTGACTACAACAATTTGAGCACCATAATCTACATCACTAATTGCAGATGTGAAAAAAATATTCAGACTGCAATCAATTTTTTCGCCGTCCCAGTTCAAATCCGTAAATCTTGTTGTATTCATATAACTTTCAACCACGCTTGCAAAATCAGTTAAAAGGTCCCTGTTCTTTACAGGCAGGGTTTCATAATTAACAATTACATTACAATTCAGTTCCTGTGGTAATATTTGTGAAGTTACGAGAAAAATTACAAGGATCGCCTTTTTCATCAGATGCTCA
>JASFSF010000343.1:0-3518 GCA_050114555.1 Ignavibacteria bacterium | reverse complement strand
AAATCATATTACCGGGTGAGGAGATTACCGTAAAGTATAATGCAGACAGCAGTAATCTGGCAGGGAATAATGATATTAAATTAGTGGCTTATTTGTATGATGATAACCTTTACAAAACAACAGACATAACGCTTGCTGAAAGCGGTAATATCTATACGGGAAAAATAAAAACAGATAAAAACACCCTGGGTGTAATTCTAAAGTTTGTATCAGTGGATAAAATTGATAATAATAAAGAGAATGGATATACAATATTTTTATCTAACAAGAACGGTGAAAGAATTCCCGGCAGTCTTGCAGGCTATGGTGTAGCAATAAATACGTGGGGATCATACTATCTCGATTTGGATAGGGATAAAGAAAAAGCATTCAACTACATAAAAGAAGATATTGATTCTAATCCTGATATTAAGAATAAATTTCTGGACACATATTTCGAGATAATCTCAAGTATAAAACCTGAGAAAAAAGATGATATTATTAAACAAGAATTGAATTACCTTGAGAAAGAAAATCCGGAAAGTGAAGAAGCACTGCTTGTTCTTAATAAATGGTATGGAATGATTGGTGATGATAGCAAAGCTAAATTATATGAAAATATCTTACTTGAGAATTATCCGCTTGGTAAGTACGCTGAGGATTTAAAGGTTAAAGAATTTAAGCTTGAAAAAGACGTCAATAAAAAATTAGAACTTGCCAGAAATTTTGAAAATAAATTCCCCGAAAGTGAATATGTTCAATACACGTACGATATAACAGCAAATGTATATCGTGATAATCAGGAATATGAATCGGCACTTGAATTCCTGAAGGAGAATGTAGATAAAACGAGTACCTACAGATTTTATTCTGTCGTAAAAAGAATGATCGATGAAAATGCTGACATGAATATTGCTCTGTCTATTGCCGGGCTAGGTGTTGAGAGATCTGTAAAAGAGTTATCAAATCCAGTTGAGAAACAACCTGAATATTTTTCAGAGCGTGAGTGGTTTGAAGAAAGAGAGTACATTGCCGGTTTAAATAATTTTGGAATGGGTAAAGCTCTTTATAACCTTAATAGGAGAGAAGAAGCACTGGAAGTACTGAAAGAAGCAGCAGCTTTAACAAAGGAAAAAGATGATTTGATTAATGAACTTTATGCAAAAGTATTGATCGAAAACGGTAAATATGCTTTTGCAATGTCTAAAATTTCTGATTTTATTAAAACAGGTCACGGTACTTCCGAAATGAAATCATATTTAAGAGAGGCGTATCTAAATGAAGAGGGTACTGAGAATGGATTTGATACTTATGCAGCTCAGTTTGAGGATGCTGCCAGGGAACTTTTAATTAACAGGTTGAAAAATGAAATGATGCTTGAACCTGCCCCAAAATTTACATTACATGATTTATCCGGTTCGGCAATTTCTTTACAGGATTACAGGAATAAAACAGTAATTATTGATTTTTGGGCTACATGGTGTGCTCCTTGTAGAGAATCTTTCCCGGCAATGAAAAAATCTGTTGAAAAATTTCAGGATGATGATAATGTGAAGTTTCTGTTTATAAACTCCTGGGAACGAACTGACAAAAAACTGAAAAATGCATCAGATTTTATGACAAGAAATGATTATCCGTTCCACGTGTTACTCGATGAAGAAAATAAAGTTATTGAAAAATATAAGGTTAGCGGAATTCCAACGAAATTTGTTATTGATTCAGAAGGTAATATTAGATTTAAAAGCGTTGGATTTGAGGGATCGGATGATAAGCTTGTTGAGGAAATCTCAACGATGATATCCTTGATTAATTAATTTCGTGCGTAAATGAAAAATAATTAAGAATCTTCATAGAGCCTTTTTTAATTAATCAATTGTTTGTAATGTTCAAATCTATCTAAAATTTCTCTAACGTAATTTACAGTTTCAGTACCCCTGGCATAACCCCGGCTTACTACTTCATCATTATAATATTTTGGATTGGATTTCATTGTTAAGTAATACTCAACATTATCATTCCAGACATCCGGATCAGCATTATATTTGGCTGCAAGATTTCTTGCATCTGTGATATGACCCTGTCCGATATTATACGATGCGAGAACGAATTTAATTCTTTCGAGCGAATCAGCTATCGTATTTTTCCAAAATCCGTCTAAATAGGATAAATAATTGAAGCCTGCTTTTAAATTTTGATCAGGATCTTCCAGATCGGTCGCACCGAATTGTTTACCGGTTGAGGTCATCAATTGCATTAATCCATTTGCACCTGCCCACGATTTGGCTTTGGGATTGAATTGAGATTCCTGGTAAATAAGCGATGCCGATAATCGCCAGTCCCATCCTATTTTGTTTGAGTATACTTTTATCGTTGAGTCATACTCCGATATTCCACCCCCGGTATTGGAAAAGAATTCACTTGAAAGGAGTTTTTTATACGAATATCTGTTTGTAAAATATTTTTTATATATCACTGCAAAGTCGGTTGTTCTTTTCATGCTATCGAGCCATCGGTTAACCTCATTTGCAAACCTATCAGATCCTTTTCTTACTGCCCAGGCAATTCGTTGGGATAATGAGATTTCTGTTTTTACATCTATATTCCTGTAATATGCGGCGTTCAATTTTGCTATATTTTCATCAGAAACAGTATAGTCAATTTCACCATTAGCAACCCTGGCAATTAAATCTTCAATTGTTAATTCCGGGTCGCCGCTGACAATATTAATATCTCCGCCTATTTCCTCACTTAAGTTGTGAAGCCGCTCAATGTAAGCTGAACTGTTTCGTGCAACAACGGTTTTGCCAATTAATTCCAGCGGATCCCGGATTAATTGTTTCTCTATATCATCAAGTGTCATCTGGTACCATTTTTCAGGTTTTCTTTGTACAAGCACCTGTTTTGTAGTGTTAATTGCATCCGTAAAATCAACAATGTTTTTCCTATCCTTAGTAACGGTGAGATTAAAAGCTATTAAATCTCCTTCACCTTTATTAAGCGTTTCAAACATGGAATTAATATTATTAACTACTTTTAGTTCAAGTTCAACGTTAAAATGTTCAGCAAGTTTTTTTACAAGGTCATATTCAAATCCCCTTGGTTCACCTCTGTAGATAAAATAACTGTAGGCATTATATCCTGTTATTGCGATAAGTTTGTTCCGTTTGATAATCTGGATTTTCTCATCAATTTCCGATCCGCAGGACATAAAGAATAGAAGAGATATAATTAATGTCAGAGTAATTCTTATTTGATTCATTGTTTCGATTGAAATAATTAAGTCTTTTATAAAAACTTACAAAATTGAAAATAATACACCAAATGCCCTATTTAATTATTAATAATATTTTAGACTAGAATGATCTTTTAATTACCTAAGTTTCCATGTTCGATTAAACTATTATTTTAATCAAACCTGCTAATAGTATTAACTGCTAATACATTTTTTCAAATTCTCCCTCTGAATCCTTCCCCCAGAACTTCATGTACATTATGCACAGTAACAAAAGCATCGGGATCTATAGTACGGACGAGATGTG
>JASFSF010000342.1:0-3535 GCA_050114555.1 Ignavibacteria bacterium | reverse complement strand
CTTTTGGATAACGGCGATATCTTACAAGGCGATCCCTTAGTTTACTACTATAATTATGAAGATACATCATCTCCTAACATCTATGCAAGCGCAATGAACTTTATGCGATACGACGTTGCAACTGTCGGAAATCATGATATTGAAACCGGACATAAAGTATATGATAAGTTCAGGAACGAATTGAAGTGCCCGTGGCTTGCAGCAAATGCAATCAATACCAAAACAGGCGAGCCATACTTCGATCCATATTATATAATTGAAAAGGGCGGTGTTAAAATTGCAATTCTTGGATTAATCACTCCCGGAATTCCACATTGGCTGCCGGAAACACTGTGGGAAGGAATTGAATTTGATGATATGATCGAGACAGCAGAAAAATGGGTTAAGATTATCGAAGAAAGGGAGAATCCGGATTTGCTGGTGGGTCTGTTTCATTCGGGCGTTGATCCAACCTACGGGGATATGACAGAAAAAACATATCGAAATGAAAATGCTAGCCTGTTAGTTGCAGAACAAGTGCCCGGATTTGATGTTGTATTTGTCGGACACGATCACCTTGAATGGAACTTTAATACTGTTGATCCGACCGGTGATTCGGTATTAATTCTGGGGCCACAATCAAGAGCACGTAATATTGCTGTTGCCACAATTACTTTAAGTTATAATTCTCAATTAAATGAATGGTTTAAAGAAACTGTTAGTGGTGAAATCGTTGATCCTTCCAGCTACCTTTCGGATGAACATTTTATGAGTTCATTTATGAACCAGGTGAGGGTGGTTGGAAAATATGTCGACAAACCACTTGGAAAGATCACGAGAACAATATCTTCGAAAGATGCACTTTTTGGCCCATCCGGATTTGTCGATCTTATCCACACTTTCCAGCTTGAAACAACAGGAGCAGAAATTTCTTTCGTGTCCCCTCTTTCTTTTAATTCCGGCATTGATAAAGGCTGGATATATGTTAGAGACATGTTTAATCTTTACCGATATGAGAATTTTCTGTATACAATGGAGCTGACCGGGCAGGAAATAATTAATTATCTTGAATACTCTTATGCCGGTTGGTTTAATCAAATGAAATCGCCGGATGATAACATACTAAATTTCAAACGGGATAGTGATGGCAATATCCTTTATTCTAAACAATACAATTCACCTATGCTTAAAAAACAGTATTATAACTTTTCATCCGCCGCTGGAATTATCTATACAGTTGATGTAACAAAACCGAAGGGTGAAAGAATAATTGTTTCATCGATGTCAGACGGTTCTGAATTTGATCCTGATAAAAAATATATTGTTGCAATCAATTCTTATCGTGGAAATGGCGGTGGAGGTCATCTTACGCATGGTGCCGGAATAAAAATTGAAGAATTATCCGGCAGGATTTTAAGTTCTACTGATAAAGATTTACGGTTTTACATGATGAGATGGATTGAGAAGAACAAAACAATTAATCCCGAAATAATAAGAAATTGGAAAATTATACCGGAAATGTATTGGCAGCAAGGTGCTGATAAAGATTATGAGATGCTGTTCGGCGAAAAAAATGCACGCAGATTAAACTGAGCGGGAGTATCTGCGTGCCTGGAGAAGATATGAATCCTTTAGGGAAATCAAATCAATAAACTAATCACTGGACGAAATATACGCCCGAAAACATCCGGTATGAATTGATAAATGATAAACGGAAATTATTTGCCGGCAATGGAGACTGGGCTATATGCTGGTTTTATTTTCATACACCGGCAAACTCTTTTTACATATGAAAAATATTCAACATGAAAACGATCAAGAGCAAAAGCCTGTTTGAAGAAGCAAAAAAGATTATCCCGGGCGGGGTTAATTCGCCCGTTCGCGCATTTAAATCCGTTGGAGGCGATCCATTGTTCATCACTCGCGGTGAGGGTTCTAAATTTTATGACGCAGATGGAAATGAATTTATAGATTACATTGGAAGCTGGGGACCACACCTTTTCGGACATAATCCAGAATTTATTAAAGATGCATTAACTGAGGCTATTCAAAATGGTGTTAGCTTTGGAACTCCAACACAGCTTGAAACAAAGATGGCAGAGTTGATGACCTCCCTTGTTCCCTCTGTAGAAAAAGTAAGAATGGTTAACAGCGGAACCGAAGCAACAATGAGCGCTGTACGCCTGGCACGCGGTTATACAGGTAAAGAAAAAATAATCAAGTTTGAAGGCTGTTATCATGGTCATGCTGATTTCTTTCTTATTAAAGCAGGCTCCGGAGCATTAACACTTGGGGTGCCCACAAGCCACGGCGTAACAAACGGTAATGCTGCAGATACATTGGTTGCTGATTATAACAATATTGATTCAGTTAAGAAACTTATTACTTCAAACAAAGGAGATATAGCCACAATTATAATTGAACCTATTGCGGGTAATATGGGTGTTATACCTTCGGATATTGATTTTCTGAAAGAGCTGCGTTCTATCTGTACCGAGGAAAAAATTGTTTTGATATTTGATGAGGTAATGAGCGGTTTCCGTGTAGCTGCCGCTGGTGCCCAGGAAGTTCTTGGTGTCACGCCCGATCTTACCACATTCGGAAAAATTATCGGGGGTGGTCTGCCCGTAGGTGCATTCGGAGGCAAAGAAGAAATTATGGACATGATTTCCCCAAACGGCCCGGTTTACCAGGCAGGAACATTAAGCGGTAATCCGCTAGCAATGACTGCCGGAGTTGCTGCATTATCTCATATAAAAAATAATCCGGGCATTTATGATGAACTAGAAAAGAAATCCTCATATCTTGAAAACGGTTTTAAACAAAATCTTAAAATTGTTGGGGAAAATTATGCAATGAACAGGATTGGCTCAATGATGTGTATGTTCTTTACAGAGGAAAATGTTAAAGACTTTAACGGGGCAATCCGGTCAGACACTGAATTATATGGAAAGTACTTTCACGAGATGCTGCAAAGAGGAATTTACCTTGCCCCGGCACAATTTGAAGCGTTGTTTGTTTCTAAAGCTCACTCATTTGAAGATCTTGATAAAACAATTGAAGCTCACAAGCAATCTCTAACTGCTGTTTTATGATTTAATAATAAAAATGATTGGGGTGAACTACAATTTATAGTTTGCTTTTGGTTTTTATCTTTGCCTAAGTTTATAAGGGAGAATAAATAATAATTTGTTTCAGGGGTTACAATAGTGATAAAAGTAATTGGGATAATATCACTTCTTTTAATAGCAGTTAACTGCAACACAACAGAACCGCCAGTCGGTGGGAAAACTATTACACTTGCTCTTGAAAATATCTCCTGTACAGAAGCCTGGATAAAATTGGTAACTACCAACCTGCAATTCCCCGTCTCAGTAACAGTAAGGCGTTCTGAATCCGGAGGAGAGCCTGTAAGTAAAACTATAAATTTAGTAAACCCGGATACACTGCTATATGTCGATTCTCTTTTACCAAATACAATTTACCAATTCCGGGCATCCAGTATCCAGCATTTAACATACAGCAACCAGTTGCAAGTAACTACGTTAGACACAAC
>JASFSF010000341.1:0-3554 GCA_050114555.1 Ignavibacteria bacterium | reverse complement strand
ATAATATTTCTTTTTTCGTCCTGGTCTCAGATTATACTGATTTTAACAAAATGAAAAGATTAGAAACCGCATTGCCTTTTAATGTTAGAAATAGCTTTACAGGTTCACGAGAAGTGCTGCTGCAGATTCTTGAAAGACAGAAAAATAATCCGATCATACAGAATAATGTGTTGAACATTATCGAAGCCTGGAATGATCTTCCACCTGTATTTCAGCCACCTGTTGATTTCATAACAAAACCGGGTACTGATTTAATTGCTGTTAGCAGAATAAATAATAATGTAACAAACTTACCGTTACTAATTTCAAGTAATTTTGGGGGAAGAAGATCAATAGCAGTTTTGGCTTCAAACATCTGGAAGTGGAAACTGCAAACTGTTAGAGACAATAACTACTTGTTCAATAATTTTATTATTAATTCACTTAAATGGCTAAATGCTTCCGATGTTAATAAAAGAGTAACTATAAAAAGCTTGAAAAAAAACTATTCATTAGGCGAAATGGTGGAATTTTCAGCTCAGGTTTATGATGAATCGTTAAATCCGGTACCTGATGCGGATGTAATTATCAAAATCACATCAGAAAGTAATAACTATGAGTTAAATCTTGAGCAAAGAGGAAATGGTTTATATGAAGGAGGGATAAGAATTAATACAAAAGATGATTATATGTATTCAGGTGAGGTGAGGTTAGAAGATGAATTGCTTGGTGTTGATAACGGGATCTTTAATATCGGTGATATGGATATAGAAATGATTAATCCAAAAATGGATTTTGAATTTTTAAATCTGATTGCAAACGAAACTAACGGGAGTTTTGCATTTGCAAATAATTATAAAGAATTGATGGCAAAAGTCAACTCTGTTAGCGAGAAAGCTATAAGAGAAAAATTAATCAATTCTGATTTTACTCTTTGGTCTGATGAATGGTTAATGGTGTTTGTTATACTTCTATTTTCATTGGAGTGGTTCTTAAGAAAACGTGCCGGGATGCTTTAATTGCCGGTTATTTAACTCGTCATTCTGCCAGAATCTTGTTTAATAACGTACTATTCAAATCATATAGTTAAGTGTTAATTTAGCATGCTTCTTACTGAATGACGCAATAATGGTTTTTAGTCAATAATAAACATTCTTAACAAGGATAAATTTGGGTGGTTTTTTAGATTTTTTCATTCCACGTTTTTGCCCTGCTTGTAATTCGAAATTAGAAACAGATGAAATATCAGTCTGTAAAAATTGTCTTGCATCCATCAAAAAAGCCGATATAGAAAGACTGCAGAATGAATTTGAACGAAAGTTTGCCAACACGGGATTAATATCAGACTTTACATCACTCTTTGTATTTGAACAGGATAAAGCAATACAACCCTTGATACATTCGATCAAGTACAACAAGCGCTTCTTAAATGCAAAACATTTAGGAAAACTGATTGCTGCCAATTTTGAAGACAAATTAAGGAAATGGGAAATAGATTATATTGTTCCAATACCGCTTCATCAACTGAAGAAAGCTGAGAGAGGCTACAACCAATCCTACTACATCGCCCTGGGATTAGGAAAATACCTGGGTATACCCGTAAAAAACAATTTAATTAAAAGAGTCCGCTACACAGAAACTCAAACTAACCTGACACTTGGTGAAAGAGAGAAAAACATTTCAGGTGCATTTAGAGCAAAACGAAAAAGAAATATTGCAAATAAAACCTTCCTTCTTGTAGATGATGTAATTACAACCGGTGCAACAATACGTGAATGTGCAAAAGTTTTGTTGGATAATGAAGCCATATCGGTTTATGCCTGCTCCGCTGCAATTGCTGACTAAAATAGTCGGTTTTTCCTGAAATTTCATTAAAGGAATTTTAAACAGCTTGACATTGTAGAAATTTTATGATACTTTGATTATCAAAGTTATTTGTATTATCAATATATTTGCATATGAGACAAAATGGATAACAATCAACTACAACAGGAAATTTCAATCATCAAAGAAATGATTGAAAAAACAAAAAGAGAAACAGCTAATTCGGGATACCTCCTAATTTTTATCGGGATTTTCTCAGCTATAGCAACTACATGGATTGGTTTGCTGGAAATCTTCTCATTACAGACCTATTTCATCCCATCAATAGTTTTTATGGCATTCGTTAACGGAGTTGCCGGATATTTTATCATCAGCAAGGAAGAGAAAAACGAGAAAGTAAAGGATTACACCAAATCAATTTTCTGGAATGTGTGGATTGTTTGTGGTTTCTCTGCTCTTATAATGGTTTTCCTTTTCCCCTTTCTGAATGTCTACTCTTTCAAGGCAGTGCCGGTTATTACATGCGTGATAATGGGAATCGCACTCTTTCTGAGCGGTGTGATATTCGAAATGAATATAATAAAAATATGCAGTTTGATTTGGTGGCTTGGCGCTTTTTTGCTTGCAGTGATTGAAAGCCAATACGGATTTCTGATAGTTGTTATCGTAATCATTTTAGGATGGATACTGCCGGGATTATATCTTAACAGGCAATACAAAAACAGGGACAATTAAATTGAAGCCCGACCAAATTCTTCAGCTAGATCCACTTATTCATGCACCGACCAGATTGGCAATTCTATCAATTTTGGTAACAGTAAAAAGTTCAGTCTTTACTTTTATTAAAGAATCCATTGGAACCACCGAAGGTAATTTGAGCACACATTTATCGAAGCTGGAAAGCGGCGGATTGATTACAATTGAAAAAACTTTCAAGAACAAACGGCCACAGACAATCTGCTCGATTACACCAAAGGGAAAAAAAGCATTCTTCTATTATGTGAACCAATTAGATCAAATCGTGAAAAAACAAAAAGGTTGATCTTAGAAATTAAAATCAGATAGAATTATGAAAAGTTATGTATTAAAAATAGTCGGTGTGGCATTTCAAGTTCTGTTCCTGTCTACAAGTTTATTTTCACAATCAATCGAAAAAATTTCTTCAAGACAGGAATTTAACCTTGGAGGAACACATTCAAATGAAGTGCAATTCTTTAAGATGGAATCAAAACTTGTTACTTATGAACCGGATGGAAAGATAGCTGAAACAGATATTCTCCGCCTGCAAGTTAAATATGTTCCCAATGAAGGGAACGATCGTGCAGAGAAATTTACCTGTGTGAAATTCACAATTCAAAAAGATGACGAGGCTGAATTAGAACTACCTGCATTATCTAACTGGAGCTATGTATATAATGATTCAGCGAATATTGATAAGGGATATGTGTTTGGTATCGACTACAGCAAATTTGAAAATTTAACTGATAGCGAAGGAAATCCTTTATCATTTGAAACAAGTTACCAGGTTTATAATGCATTTATAGATATTCATGGATTTTGCAGCTTATTTCCTGAGCCAACCGTTGAGGGGGCAGGAATACAGGATTTGAAATACATCGGAAATAAGATTGTACACGACGCAGCTTATTCCAAAGCTCCGACAAACCTTGGCAAGAATATTTCCGAAGGATCATATTTTCAAAATGGAGAAATCACTCTGGAATTTAAAGGCCTGAGTTTTATAAATGATA
>JASFSF010000340.1:0-3557 GCA_050114555.1 Ignavibacteria bacterium | reverse complement strand
AGATTATCAGATAAGAAAAAGATTCAAACAGCTCAGGGCTGGCAAGGTTAGTGCCGGGGATGCAATAGATACTATCAGGGAAGATTATCCTTACCTGCAATTCGATACAATAAGAAAAATTGTGTACCAAATTAGCAAGTAAAATAAATACTTGACAAATAGCACTAATCAGCTTATATTAATTATGACTCTTTCAAAGGGTTCTCCCCTGCCCTTTGAAGCAAAAGAGTCGAGCCCAGTGGTACCCCAAATCGCTGGGCTTTTTATTTTTATGCAGGAATTGAGGAAATTATGGCTAAAAAAGTGAAAAAGAAAAACATCCGGAAATCAAAAAAGACTCCACATGTAAACTCACCATTCAGTATCTATTGGGAAAAACAGAATTATATTTTGCTGATAATTGGTTTCATAATAATAATTGTAGGTTTTTATTTTATGTCAATTGGACCATGGAATAGTATACCTTCACTTGAAATATCTCCAATCCTCTTAGTAATCGGATTTATTTTAGTTTTTCCTGCTTCAATATTCTACAAAAAAAGAGATTCGAAAAATTCATTAAAGGCAGAAGATAATGACTCTGGCAAGAGTTAAAGGAAACGTAGTTTCAACTCAGAAAAACTCTCAGCTCGTTGGCCATAAATTACTGATCGTTCACCCTGTTGACATTGAGAATAATCTAATTGGTGAAAAAGATGTTGTGGCTCTGGATTTTGTCGATGCCGGAATTGGAGACACGGTATTATTAGTTCAGGAAGGGAAAGCTGTTCAGCAGCTGCTTGGACACAGGAAATCACCCGTACATTCAGTAGTGGTAGCTGTCGTTGATTCAATCGATATAAGTGTAAATTAATTTTTTTAAACTCGTGGGGTGTCAGTTGTCAAAACTGAATTTCAATCAATTAACAAATCTATATACATTATTATCTATTGATGGAATAGGTCCCGGAAAACTAAGGAACTTGCTAGCTAAATTCAGATCAACCGAAAGAATCTTATCGGAAGATTATCATGCCCTGCAAAAAGTTGAAGGAATTAGTTCAAATCTCGCTTCACGAATTAGAAAAGCACGCAAGTCGATACCTGAAATGAAAGAATGGTTAGAGAAAGAACTATCAAGGCTCCAAAAAATTAATGGAAGACTTATAACTATCTGGGATGATGAATATCCAAATCTGTTAAAGAAGATATTTGATCCTCCTCTGTTGTTACAAATAGTAGGCGATCTAAAAGAGCAAGATGATTTTTCTATTTCGATAGTTGGTACCAGGCAGCCGACCAGCTATGGTAAAGTTCTTGCGGAAAGAATTTCCTTTGATCTTGCACAGCAAGGGATAACAATTGTAAGCGGTATGGCAAGAGGAATTGATTCAATCGCTCATGCCGGTGCAGTTAAAAGCGGTGGTAGAACGATTGCGGTAATTGGATCCGGGCTTGATGTTATATATCCTCCTGAAAATAGGAAACTCTTCGAATCAATTTATGAAAACGGAGCTGTGATAAGCGAGTTTTCCCTGGGAACTCAACCTGATGCAGCAAACTTTCCTAAAAGAAATAGAATAATATCCGGATTAAGCCTTGGTTGTATTATTATTGAAACAGGAATAAAAGGCGGAGCAATGCAAACTGCAAGATTTGCACTTGATCAGAATCGTGAAGTTTTTTCTTTGCCGGGAAATGTAAACGTGAAACAATCTGAAGGAACCAATTTACTTATACAAAGAGGAGAGGCTGAGTTGATCAGTTCTGCTGAAGATGTATTACTTGAATTGGAATTAAAACTGAAACCTGTTCTCGGAAAAAATATACCAAAACAGCAACAAGATTTAAGTTTATTTGAAGAAAAGATATTGAATGTTTTAAATAATGAACCTTCGCATATAGATATCATTGCTACTGCTGCCAAATTAACCATATCGGAATGTCTTGTAAATCTGTTGTCGCTGGAATTTAAAGGATTAGTAAAGCAATTACCTGGAAAGATGTTTGCATTGCTCTAAAATGAATACAAATTGCAAATCTCAAAATTGCAAATTCCAAATCACACCCCACGATATTTGCGGATCCATAGTCAATCGTATTTCTTCCGGTTTTTCCAAAGAAACTTCAGTCTTGCTTTAAGATTTTTCTCCTGCCCGTTATCTGTTGGAAAGTAAAACTGCTCTCCCTCAAGTTCATCCGGAAAATAATTTTCATTTATAAAATTATTTTTATGATCGTGGGCATATTTATATTCTTTGCCATAACCAATGTCCTTCATCAGTTTGGTTGGAGCATTCCGTAAGTGAAGAGGTACAGGATACAGAGAATTATTACGAACTTCCTCTTCTGCTTTTTCTATACCCATATAGGAAGCATTACTTTTGGGGCATGATGCTAAATAAGTAACACATTGGGCAAGAATTATCCTTGCTTCAGGCATTCCAATTTTATGAACTGCTTCAAATGCAGCCTCGGCAAGTACCAAACCATTTGGAGATGCATTACCAACATCTTCAGATGCAAGAATAACTAAACGTCTTGCTATAAATAATGGATCTTCTCCTCCCTCGAGCATTCGTGCCAGCCAGTAGAGCCCGGCATCCGGATCACTTCCTCTTACACTCTTAATGAATGCTGAGATAACATTATAATGTTCTTCTCCCGATTTATCATAAATTATATTCTTCTTTTGAACGACATTTTCCAGAACTTCTTTCGTTATTATAATTTTTTCAGAATCAATTTCCTGCAACACAGACGATTCAAATACATTGAGTAGAGTTCTTGCATCACCACCAGATAAGTACAACAGGAAATCTTTATCAATCACCTCTATATTCAGGGAAGATAGAAATTTATCATTCTGTATAGCAGAATCAAGAATATTCAATAGTTCATCTTTACCCAGTTCTTCAAGAATGTAGACCCTGGCTCTTGAACGAAGTGCAGGAATAACTTCGAATGATGGATTCTCTGTTGTTGCGCCGATAAGATAAATCAAACCAGTTTCAACTGAATTTAATAGAGCATCCTGCTGGGCTTTATTGAACCTGTGGATCTCATCGATAAAAAGGATTGTACTTTTATTCATTCGTTTATTTTGTTGCCCAATCTCAATTACCTGCCTTACATCCTTTACACCCGAAGAGACTGCATTTATCTGATAGAAATCTGCTTTTGTTTTTTCTGCAATAATTTTTGCCAATGTTGTTTTCCCGGTTCCGGGAGGACCCCAAAGTATGAATGATGAAAGTGAATCCGATTCTATCATTAACCGGATAGGTTTACCAGCCCCGACAAGATTTCCTTGCCCAAAAAATTGATTTAAACTTTTTGGTCGGACTCTGTCGGCTAGCGGAGTATCGGGAGCATTATTCTTCATCTTCCTCAAATCCTTCGATCTCTATCACTCTTTCACCCTCTTTTATCATATCATATTTTTCTCTGGCAATCTTTTCAATCATTGCCGGTATTTCTTTTTTTAACGAATCGATCTCGTTTTTCAATGTTTTATTCTCTTCAGTAAGCTTTTTGATATCTTCATTCAAAGTGGAAATTTCCTTTTTCAGTTTAAC
>JASFSF010000339.1:0-3570 GCA_050114555.1 Ignavibacteria bacterium | reverse complement strand
GATCCAAGACCTTATACAGTAAAATCCATTACTGCCACTTATAATAAATATCCCGATATTGGTGTTCTTTTACCCGCTATGGGTTACGGTAAAGAACAGATGAAAGATCTCGAGACAACAATCAACAGAACAAAATGCGATTCAGTTGTAATCGGCACCCCGATCGATCTTACAAGGTATATAAAGATCAATAAACCTCATACAAGAGTGAAATATGATCTTCAGGAGATTGGTGCGGTTACGATTGAAACTGTATTAAGAGAAAAGAAAATCATTAAATAAATATTGCCTCCTATTATCTATAAGGATTATCATTTTTATGGTGACCCTTTTTTATTCTATTTGCTAAATCTCTGATTTTAAATTACTTTTTGCTGCGTCTTCATCTATTACTAAGAATATTTAAATTCCTCAAATGTTGTGTATCGATGTGTTTATTTAAGAATCAAAAATAATAAATGGAGTATCTATGTTTATTGGACATTTTGGTATTGGATTCGGGACGAAGAAAATTGCGACAACTACATCTCTGGGAACATTGTTCCTGGCATCTCAGTTTGTTGATCTTTTATGGCCGATATTCCTGATCGTTGGAATAGAAAAAGTAGCAATTGATCCGGGTAATACGGTTGTCACACCCCTGGATTTTATTTACTACCCATTTACACACAGTTTGATTGGAGTTTTGTTCTGGGCTGTATTATTTGGTATAGTTTACTTTCTTCTGAAAAAAAATCTCAAAGTATCAATCCTGCTCGGTATTCTGGTACTGAGTCACTGGATACTTGATTTAATAACACATCGCCCTGATTTACCCTTGATGATTGGATCTGATACTTCATTTGTTGGTCTGGGATTATGGAATTCATTAGCAGGCTCTATAATAGTTGAAAGCCTGATATTCATTGGCGGTGTTTATTTATTTCTCAGAATAACCAAAGCAAAAAATAAGACTGGCACGTATGCGCTATGGGGATTATTAATATTTTTTGCAATAATCTATATTGCAAACTTATTTGGTCCGCCACCTGCTTCTGCAGATGCAATAGGTTATGTTGGTCTCGCTCAATGGATTTTAATTCCGTGGGCATATTGGATAGATAAAAACCGGGCAGGAAAAATTCAAGTGTAAATTTTAAAAGAGGGTGAATCCATGAACTTTTTGTCCAATCTGGAATGCGGGTACTGCAGTAAAATATATGATGCTGATAAACTCTGGAATCTTTGTCCTGAATGTAGCAAACCTCTACTTGCAAGATATGATCTGTCTTCAGCACGCAAAGAATTTAATCGAGATGATCTCAAACATCGTGATCAAAATCTTTGGCGGTACAAAGAGATGCTCCCTGTTAAAGATGAAAAATATATTTTAAACCTTGGTGAAGGCTACACACCATTAATAAAAACTGAAAAACTTGGCAGTGAATTTGGATTTGAAAATCTTTATATAAAAGATGAAGGGTTGAATCCAACAACCTCATTTAAAGCCCGTGGACTTTGCGTTGCTGTTTCAAAAGCTTACGAACTTGGTGTGAAGGAAGCATCCATTCCCTCTGCAGGAAATGCTGCGGGTGCAATGAGTGCTTATGCGGCATTGGCCGGTATGAAATCCTATGTATTCATGCCAAAAGATGTTCCTGGACCGTTTATTAACGAATGTAAAGTTCTCGGTGCTAATGTAACATTAGTGGATGGACTCATTACCGACTGTGGGAAAGTAGCAGCAGATGAATTAAAAAAATATAGTCGATTCGATTTTTCAACTTTAAAGGAACCATACCGGATAGAAGGTAAAAAAACGATGGGATATGAGATTGCAGAACAAATGGGATGGGAACTACCGGATGTAATAATTTACCCTACAGGTGGCGGAACCGGATTGATAGGTATGTGGAAAGCATTTGATGAAATGGAACAGCTTGGTTGGATTGGATCAAAACGACCGAGAATGGTTTCCGTTCAATCTACAGGATGCGCGCCGATTATCAGGGCGTTTAATGATAATACTGAGTTTGCTGAAACCTGGAAAGATGCACATACAGTTGCCGATGGATTAAGAGTTCCTGCTGCAGTTGGTGATTTTCTGATCCTTCGGGCTATTCGTAAAAGTAATGGAACTGCAATTGCGGTTAATGATAAAGAGATGATTGAAGGATCGAATCTTCTCGGAAAAACTCAAGGAATATTTTCCGCACCTGAAGGAGGTGCTGTTGTAGCAGCATTCAAAAAATTGCGAGAACAAAACTGGATTCAGGATAAGGAATCGGTTGTTTTATTTAATACCGGAAGCGGGCATAAATATTACCAAATATGGAACGAGAATTAAATAGTAAATTATTAATTAATCTTGGTTAATTAGATTTAAAAATTATGAAAACGAAATTTCAAATTGCTAAAAACTGGCTTCCCAGATATACCGGGACACAACTTGACGAATTTGGTGACTACATGCTCCTTACAAACTTTCACGAATATTTAGAAAAATTCAGCAATAAATTTGATGCCGATATAAAGGGCGAAGGTAAACCATTCCAGACAAGTACCAACACCGATGGTCTCTCGATAATTAATTTCGGAATGGGCTCTGCAAACGCTGCAACAATTATGGATTTACTGGTTGCACGAAAACCAAAAGGTGTTCTTTTTCTCGGCAAATGCGGTGGTCTGAAAGATTCCTCTGAAATAGGTCATTTCATATTACCAACCGCTGCAATAAGAGGAGAAGGAACCAGCAATGATTATAAACCACCGGAGGTTCCCGCTTTACCCTCTTTTAAACTTCATAAGTTTGTATCAGATATTATTTACAAGAAAAATCTGGAATATCGTACGGGAGTTGTTTACACGACCAATCGGAGAGTATGGGAATGGGATGAAAAATTTAAATCATATTTAAAAACATTATCTACTCTTGCAATTGATATGGAAACGGCAACACTTTTTCTAGTTGGATTGGTTAATGAAATTCCTAGAGGTGCTTTATTGCTCGTTTCAGATATTCCGATGATTCCAGAAGGGATTAAAACAGAAAAATCTGACAAAGCAGTAACTGACGAGTATACACAACTGCATTTAGAAATAGGGATTGAGGCAATGACGCAAATTGGAGAGAAGGGAGAACCAATTAAACATTTTCAATATTAATTTTTTGCTACTATCTTTTTTTATCCTGATAATTGACTCTGATATATCTTTCGATCAACCAGCACGTACATACCCATATTAAACCAAGTGACCAACCGGCTAATACTTCACTGAAGTTGTGAGCTGCCCCAAATATTCTGCTTAGTCCTACAAGTAAAATGATAATAAGGGCTGAAACGAATGTAAATCGTCTTACTTTCGAGCGTCTCTGTTTGCGTGATAACAGAACTGCAATTGTTGAGTAAAATATCATCGCCATAAATGCATGTCCGCTTGGATAACTACTGATATCAGTGGTGATCAGTTCAATCGGATTATATGGAATTTCTTTTGCGAAGAGCATTTTTATAACTATTAATATAAACATCCCGCCCAACATCACGCTTAAAAATTTCCAGTACAACTTGTACTCTCTACGAATGCGAT
>JASFSF010000338.1:0-3577 GCA_050114555.1 Ignavibacteria bacterium | reverse complement strand
GCCGGGGGCAATAATCTGGGAATAAAATGGGCGTTAGAAGAAAGTGCCGATTACATATTAGTTTTGAATAACGATGTAATTGTAGACAATTCAATGGTTGAAAAATTAGTAAATCATATAAAACCTAATCCTGGAATAGGCTTAGTATCGGGTAAAGTCTTCTATAAGGATGACTCGGGAAGAATTTTCTCCGGTGCCGGTAAGTTTATTCGCTGGAGATGTACAGGTGTAAACAGAGGGACATTTCTCGGTAGAACTTATAAACATGATAAAGACTGTTTTGTTGATTATGTTAGTGGAGTTCTGTTTCTCGCTCGATCTGAAGTTTTTAAAAAAGTTGGATTACTGGATGAAAGATTTTTCATGTATTTCGAAGACCTGGAGTTCTCAAGAAGAGTGTTGTCCGATCACCTAATTTCATATACACCAGAAGCAATTGCTTATCATCGAAGCGGCGGTGGTACAAGATGGAGTAATTATTCTGAGACATATCTTTATTACCAAACCAGAAATAGAATAATTGTCTTCGAACATGAAAATATGTTTTATCAAGCTTACGTTATTTTTTTTACATTTATAGTAACAGTTTTAAAAAGCATCGCCATTATTTTTTCGGTTTTTATCCAAAATAAGAATATATGTAACAGGTTAAGTGCATTATGGAGAGGACTAAAAGATGGAATATCAATTAGAATACATAAACGTGAAATTAATATAAATTAAGTAACTTATACAACTAACTGTAGGTGTGAAAATAAGATTAGCCCATATTGTTACCAATTTTGCTCTTGGCGGTGCTCAAGATTATATAATTACAATATTAAAGAATTTGGATCCAAACAAATATGAATTGTATGTCTTTGGTAAAATGGATGGAGAACGACTAGTTGAATTTAATAAATTAAACTTTGTCAATTATTCAGATGTACCTTCACTGTCAAGAGACATTTTCCCATTAAAAGATATAGTAGCAATAATTCAGGTTTTTAAATTATGTAAGAAATTTAATATTGATATTATCCACACTCATTCATCAAAGGCGGGTGTTGTTGGTCGTATAGGCGCGAGGATTGCCGGTGTAAAAGGAATACTTCACACAATTCATGGATTCTCGTTCCATGATTTCATGACAAAAAAAAGGAAATTTATTTTCATTTTGCTTGAAAGATTTATGTCATTTTTTACTGATGCTTTACTATTGGTCTCTAATAAAGAAAAAGAGATTGCCATAAATTTGAAACTCAGGCCCAGAAAATTTATCAAAACGATTTATAATGGAGTTGATTTTTTACCTTTTAACAATAACATCAATCGTAATGAACTAAGGAACTCCGTAGGATTTCAAACATCGGATTTTATAATTGGATTTTCAGGCAGGTTTTCCCAGCAAAAAGCACTTCATATTCTAATTGAAGCATTCAGCAAAATTAATCTTGAATTACCTTCGAGTAGATTGCTATTAGTTGGTGACGGCATATTAAAAGATAAATTAATACAACAAGCAGCACAATTGAATGTAAGTGACAAAATACTTATGACTGGCTTTCAATCAAATGTCGTACCGTACTATAAAATTATGGATGTATTTGTTATGACAAGTCTTTGGGAAGGGTTAAGCAGAAGTCTGGTAGAAGCTATGTACGCAAAACTTCCGGTCATCGCGACAAATGTTGGTGGAACATCTGATGCGGTTAGAACGGATGAAACCGGATGGCTTATAGAAGCCAATAATGTTAATCAAGTAGTAAGCTCAGTTAGAGATGCATATTTAAATCCTGAAAAAAGGGAAGAAATGGGTGAAAAAGCTTATCATTGGGCAAGGGAATCATTCGATATTCATAAAAATGTTTCCCAGATTTCAATGCTCTATGAGAAAATCTATTCCGAACCAAGTAAATATGATAAGTAACGCATGTCTAAAACTATAGAAAAAATAGTTGTTATAATCACAGACTTCATCACAATTAATCTTGCCTGGACTGTCCTATTTTATTTGAGAGTTGAAGCAGGATGGTTCCAACTTATGGTAATGCCGGAATTTTATGTCCCGATGTTTATTGTATATTTCTATTGGCTAATTATTTTTACATTTGTCGGAATGTATCAAACCTGGTTTGCCTCCTCACGCTTTGATGAATTATCCACATTATTTAAAGCTACATTCGTAGGTGTATTTATCCTCTTCACCATCATTTTTATAGATGATTATCTGCATAATGTAGAATCATCCAGCAGGATTATAATTTTTATTTACTGGGGATTACTCCTTGTTATTGTTGGCGGTGGAAGATTAATCATACGCGGGTTCCAGCGTAAACTGCTTGTAAACGGAATTGGAAGAAGAAATGCAATCATTGTAGGCTTCAATTCGAAATCGAAAGAAGTATCTGATCAGATATCTGATCATATGGCTCTTGGTCTGGACAATAAAGCATTTGCGGCAGTTAAAGCTGAAAATGTTGGCAAATTTCACAATGGAACCGAGGTATTGGGCACAGTTGATGAAATCTCGGATCTGGTTGATAAAACTTCTGCAAAAGAAGTAATAATAGCACTTGAGAGGGAAGATCATGAACTTCTGGTTAATGTTATATCCAGCCTGGAGGGTAAATCAGTTGGATTAAAAATAGTCCCCGATTTATATGAAATTTTAAGTGGACAGGCACGCACTTCTCAGATTTATGGTATGCCGTTAATTGATATTATGCCGGAGCTAATGCCGGAATGGGAAAAGAAGTTAAAACGAATTATGGATATAATAATTTCATTTATAATTCTTGTTATTTCTATCCCGGTGATGATCATATCAATGATTGCCATAAAACTTGATAGTGAAGGCCCAGTTTTCTTCAAACAGAAAAGAAGTGGCGTGGATGGTAAAGAATTTACTATTATTAAATTCAGATCAATGTTTAAAGATGCAGAAAAACATACCGGTCCGATCTGGTCATCAAAAGGTGATGTACGTGTTACCAGGATTGGCAGAATTATCAGGATTCTTCGAATTGATGAAATTCCGCAGATGTGGAATGTTTTAAAAGGTGAAATGAGTCTCGTCGGTCCAAGACCGGAAAGGCCATTCTTTGTGGAAAAACTTTCGAAAGAAATTCCTTATTATAAACGCAGGTTAAAAGTACGTCCCGGAATAACCGGCTGGGCGCAGGTAAAGCATAAATACGATGAAACTGTTGAAGATGTAAAGATTAAGTTGCGATACGATCTTTTTTACATTGAAAACATGTCGCTTCGAATGGATTTCAAAATTATTATGCGTACAATTTTCGTTGTATTATTCGGACAAGGACATTATAATTAATTACTCTTAATTTATTCTAACTATTTATATCTCTATATGGCTGATAAAAAGGCGTTAGTTATTATCCCCACATACAATGAGATGGAGAACATTCCAAAATTACTTCCATTAGTATTAACTCAGGATGAGATTATCGATATACTTATAGTAGATGACAATTCACCTGACGGTACTGCAAACTGGGTGAAACAACAAACTGAAAACAATGGGCGCATAAAACTGTTAGAAAGGGAGAAGAAATTAGGTCTTGGTACTGCTTAC
>JASFSF010000337.1:0-3585 GCA_050114555.1 Ignavibacteria bacterium | reverse complement strand
AATATGCCGCTGTAACCATTGTAGGTAAGTTTAATATCTGTCCCTACCCTGTTAACTCCAATAACAAAACACTGGTTTTCTATCGCCCTTGCTTTTAACAAGCTTCTCCAGTGTTCAATCCTGGTATCAGGCCAGTTAGCAATTACAATTATTAAATGAACTCTTTCACGGGCATAAATTCTGTAGAGTTCAGGAAATCTTAGATCATAACAAATTGATAGTCCTGTTTTCCAACCATCAATCTCTGTTACTGACGGTTTATCACCGGCGCTGTAGTTTTTATCTTCTTCGGAATAAGAGAACGGATGAATTTTATGATATAAAGCTTTTAAATTCCCACTTTTATCGAGATGAATTAGTGTATTAAATCTATCCCCTGAATCGATTTCAATTAATCCGGCAATCACATTTGTATTGAATTGTTTTGCAAGACCGGCGAAGTAATTAAATGATTCTCCTTTTAGATCTTCGGCAAAATTCCGAGATTTCATCGTAAAACCTGTGAGGGTCATCTCCGGGAAAACAAGCAAATCAACATCATCAACTTTCTGCAGCATGCGATCAATTTTATCACGATTCTTTGTTTTGTCTTCCCAGGATGGATTGTATTGCACAAGACAGATTTTCAACTCTTTTACCTTAAACATTATTATCAATTATAGTATAATAACAATATTTAAGAAGAAATTAGGTTTTCATTTGTAAGGAATTACATCAAGATCGAATTTTCTGAATCACGATTTCTAATTCCTTATATTTGCTGTGAATTTTTTCAGTCAACTGTGGAATATGGTAAACAACAATAAAATACCGGTTGGAGTTATTGGAGCAACGGGAAGCGTAGGACAAAAATTTATCCAGCTGCTCTCAGATCACCCCTGGTTTTCAATAAAGGAACTTGCTGCTTCAGAGTCATCTTCTGGTAAAAAATATGAAGATGCAGTTGATTGGTTTCTATCAACACCTATTCCCGATAGAGTAAAGAATATTGAAGTGAAAAAATGTAAGCCTAACCTGGATTGTAAGATTGTCTTTTCCGGTTTGGATTCCAGCATTGCAGGCGATATCGAAACTGATTTTGCAGAAAAAGGCTATGCTGTTATATCCAATTCTAGAAATCACAGAATGGATGAATCTGTACCTTTATTAATCCCGGAAATTAATCCTGACCATATCGAACTTGTTAAAAAGCAAATGTTCGAAGAAGGATTTATCACAACTAATCCTAACTGCTCGGTAATCGGGTTGTGCATGTCACTAAAACCGTTGGTGGATAATTTTGGAATAGAACAGGTGAATGTAGTAACGATGCAATCGGTATCCGGCGCGGGCAATCCTAATAAGACAAATATGAACATTGAAGATAATGTTATCCCATTCATTGCCGGTGAAGAAGAGAAAATGGAATCTGAACCATTGAAGATATTTGGTGCAGTGAATGGAAATAAAATAATTTATAGCAAATTTGATATCAGTGCACAATGCAACAGGGTAAATGTAACCGATGGTCATCTTGAGACTGTGCAGGTTAAACTTAAAAATCCTGCAAACCTAAAGGATATCATAAACCTGTGGAAAAATTTCTCGGCGGTACCGCAGGAATTGAAACTTCCTCTGGCTCCACTTAATCCTATTCGCTATTTTGATGAAGAGCATTATCCTCAGCCTAAGCTTCATCGTGATCTTGAGAAAGGGATGGCCGTTTCTGTAGGAAAATTAAAAAAGGATAAATTTTTCGATTTTAGATTTACTGTTTTATCTCATAACACTGCAAGGGGTGCTGCAGGAGGGGCAATCATTGGTGCCGAACTGCTCTACGCAATGAAATATTTTCAATGATAGAAAGCAGGTCCTGTTCCGGCAATTTAAAATATACAATTATCAATGCAAGGTAACACTAAATATAGTTTCGATCTCTTCGATAATTTTCCCGATATGTATTTTCTTCTCTCCGGGAAAGGAAATATTCTAAAGATTAATTCGATTGCCAAAGAATTACTAAGTGGAATTAACATTAATGAAGAGTTTCCTGAAATCTTTGACTTAATAGAATTGTGTGACAGGAATGAGGCTCTCAATATTTTCAAACAATGTACAAATGAAAAGAAACCTAAAGAGTTTCAAACTAGACTATTCATAAATAAAAGATTAATTAATGTAAATGTCACCTTCACAAATCCGATTGATAGCAAAGGAAATAATTCAAATGTTATTGCCATTATTCGTGATACTACTGAAGAAAGAAAGAAAGAGGAAGAGCTGCTCCGATTTTCCAACGTTGCTACCGGAAGTGTTAATCCGGTTTTAATAACTGATATTGCCGGAAAGATGATTTATGTAAATCCCGCATTTACAAAAATTACCGGTTATACAGAAGAGGAGCTCATCGGAAAAAATCCCCGAATTTTTGGCAGCGGTAAAATGGGTAGAAAATTTTGGGACAAAGTTTGGCAGCAAATTTCAAGCGGTAATGTTTGGTTCGGAGAAGTTGAAGATAAAAAGAAAAACGGGGAACCCTTCCATTCCCAATTGCTAATTTCACCAATCCTGGATAAAGAGGATAAAATAACCGGATATTTTGGTATACACCGCGATTTGAGTGAAAAACGAAATCTTGAAAAACAACTTATTCATACACAAAAAATGGAAAGTATCGGTACACTGGCCGCAGGCATTGCTCACGAAATTGGAAATCCATTAGCATCCATATCTGCTCTGGTACAGGTAGTTAGAAGAGATTCGGAAGATGACTTTATCAAGGAAAAGCTTGGTCTTGTAAAAAACCAGGTTACGCGTATATCAAAAATTATCAGGGACCTGGTTGATTTTTCGCGCCCATCCAATTATGAACTTCAACTTACGGACATTAACAACAGTATTAAAGAAGCTGTTGCCATCACAGAGGTTGGTACAAAAGCGAAAGATATTAAGTTCAACGTTAATCTCAGTGAAGAAATACCGCAGCTTCAACTAATTCCTGATCAACTGCAGCAAGTATTTTTAAATATTCTTATTAATGCTGTTGACGCCATATCGGAATTTAAAGAACCGGATAAAGCTAATCGGATTGATGTAACTTCAGAATTAAAAAATGGAAATGTTATTATAACATTCAACGATAGTGGTCCGGGTGTAAAAGCCAAAAATCTAAATAAAGTATTTGAACCATTTTTTACAACAAAAGAACAGGGTAAGGGAACAGGATTAGGACTCTGGATTAGTTATGGAATTGTTAAAAGTTTACAGGGTGATTTAAAAGTAGACAGCCAGTATGGAAAAGGAGCAACGTTTAAATTAACTTTGCCAATCGAAACTTAGTATGGAATTTATAAATGCAAAAAAGAATATTAGTAGTTGATGATGAACAAATAATCAGGGAATCTTTATCATATGTTTTGAGAAAAGAAGATTACCTTGTGGACGAAGCTGATAACGGCAAAGTTGCATACGAAAGAATGCTTGAATCTTCTTACGATCTTGTTATTACAGATTTGGAAATGCCTGAAATGAAGGGGACAGAACTCTTAGAGAAAATAAGAAATTTAAGTGTACAAACTGCAACAATCGTTGTAACTGCCTACGGCT
>JASFSF010000336.1:0-3587 GCA_050114555.1 Ignavibacteria bacterium | reverse complement strand
AGATCTTTAACAGGTTTCATTGTAATCAAAGAGTTAGGCTGGGCAACATATTCAAACAATTGTGCATCAAGTCCTTCCAGTGTAGTTTGTGCAACAATTTCGCCGCGATGAATAAAGTGTAAAATTTTTGTTGCCGCAATAAGTTTTTTACTTATCAATGAATCCAGTCCAATTGTTTGAGTAAGCGGGACATAATCAGCTTTGTCAACCAATCCAATGGCTTTTTTAACTCCAAGGTGTTTTGCCATCAGGCAGGTAATAATATTTGTTTCAGCATCTTCGGTTACTGCAACAAATGCATCCACATCGATTATACCTTCCTGGGCTAAAAGATCAATATCTCTTCCGTCACCTTGTATCACCAATGTAGCCTGTAATTCATCTGCGAGTGAAAGTGATTTATCCTGGTTCGATTCGATTAGCTTTATTGTCATTTCCTTTTGAAGAAGTTCTGCAACCCGGCGACCAATTTTACTTCCACCAAGAATCATGATATTATCGAAGTTAATGTTTTCCTTCCCTGCAAGTTTTAGTATTAACTCGATACCTTCAGGTTTGGTTATTGCAAAGATTTGATCATTTGCCAGGAACCTGTCACGCCCGCTCGGGATTATAGTCCTGAAGTTTCTATAAATCGCAACAACTCTAAAATCTATCTGCTGGTGTTCCTGCGCAACTTCGGTTAAAGTTTTATTTGTAATCGGGGCAGCTTTATCCAACCGCAATCCCATAACCGAAACTTTCCCGTTTTCAAATTCAAGCAGATCGGTTGCCGCAGTTCTTCTAATTAGATTTACAGTTTCCTGAGCCGCAAGTTCCTCGGGATAGATCATAAAATCAATTCCTAATTCTCTGAAGTTTACGCTGGCATTGTCTGCCAGGTAATCTGCATTTGCTATCCTGGTAATTGTCTTTTTTGCTCCCAGGTTCTTTGCCATTATTGCACTTGCAATATTCACTTCTTCCGATGAAGTGACAGCAACAAATATATCGGCTTTACCTGCGTCTGATTCGTTCAATGTTTTTAGTGATGTCGATGAACCGTTTATCGTTAAAATATCAGCCATAGAATCAATTCGCATAAGACGCTGTTGGTCATTATCAATTGCTATAATGTCGTGGGATTCGCTTGAAAGTTCTTTAGCCAGATGATATCCGACATCTCCCATGCCGGCAATTATAATTTTCATACAATCAATCTATATAATTCTTAATATTGAATTATCAAATTTTAAGTATTGATATTCAAAATACAAATAATTAAAGTCTTAGAGTAAAAAGAGCCTAACCGGATTAATATTAAAAATCCATATTTATAATGTAATTGATTACAGATATTATCATTATGGCACAGATTGAAATTAATTTTTAGTAGTTTTTATAATCGAAAACAATTTGTGTTTACTTTGCATTGATGATTTCCGCAAGAGTTTAAAACAGATACATGAAAACTAAAATCAGTTGTGTCTTAATAGTTTATAATGAAGAAAACAATATAAGCCGCTCACTGGAGTCGGTTAGATGGTGTGATGAGATTGTTGTAGTTGATTCCGGCAGTACCGACAAAACACTGGATATCTGCAAAGAGTTTGGCTGTAAAATTTTTCATAAGAATTTCGATGGTTTTGGAGAACAAAAAAGATTTGCAGTATCTAAAGCAGTAAATAACTGGATACTGAATATTGATGCCGATGAAGTTGTTAGCGATAAGCTTCGTGATGAGATGGAAAGTAATCTTAATGATGAAAATTTAGATGTTAATGGATTCTTCATTCCAAGATCTTTGATATTTCTAGGAAGAAAATTCAATCACGGACGTGAATGCAAAGAATATTTTCTTCGATTATTTAACAAAACCTACGGCAACTTTACGACTGACAAAGTTCATGAAAAAGTTGAGATAAGCGGTAAGACTCAAAAACTTAAAGATCAGCTACTCCATTACAGTTATGAAAACATTGACCAGTATTTTCAAAAGTTCAATCTTTACACAACAAAAGCCGCTGAAACATTATTTGCTAATGGAAGTAAAGGCAGGAACGTTTTAGTTATTGTGCTTGGCTTTCCGGTTTACTTTATTAAAAATTATTTTATCTACAGAAATTTTTTAAACGCCATGCCTGGATTTTTATGGGCATTGTTTTCATCTCTTTACCCTATGGTGAAATACTTAAAGTTGTGGGCATTAAAGAAAGGCTATCATTAATATTAATTACAAAATGCCTTAAGTATTTAAAAGAACATCTTCGCTATACGCAAAATGCCTTGTTTCCACGGAACTCTGTGAGACACACCTGATAAATCTTTGAACTCATCAAAGTGTTCTACATACCAATCGTAATTTCTAACTAATGCGTCTTTGTTTGAATATTTTGGTTTGAAGTCAAGCATCTTTTCCGCTTTTTCAATTGAAACAAATGAATCTTTTGATGCGGTTTCATAAACCCACTTATAAAGCGGGGAAAGTTTTAGTGCTTCTAAAAACCTAAGGAACAGGATTATTGGTTTTTCAGGCAGACCAACTATCTTTTTGTTGAATCCTGCGCGATCCAGTACAGCCTGGTAATCCTCACGCATGGTTGTAAATTCTTTCGCACCGATATTAAAGATGTCATTTACTCTTTCTTTTTCAAGTACACAGCAATTATAAACTGCATCGCATAAATCTTCCACGTCAAGCAGCTGATACCTGTTATTACCTTTTCCTATCATCGGGAAACCATGACCATCTTTTGCCCAGTCGAAAAGCAAATCAAACACACCCAATCTTTCCGGACCGATAAAAGATTTTGGTCTTATTATAGTAACGCACATTCCTCTTTCTTTTGCTTTCAGACATTCTTCTTCAGCCTGAATTTTTGCAATGCCATATGGCCCAACTCCGTCGAGTTTGTCATCTTCATAGATAGGATGATGATCCGGTATTCCGTACACTGCTGTTGAGGATATATGAATAAATCGTTTAACCTGATGTTTCTCTGCAGCTTCGATAAGATTTTTTGTTCCATCAATGTCTGTTGAAATAATATCTTCAGGTTTATAGAGTGGAAGAGCTGCAGCAGTGTGAATAACAACATCGATGTTCTCCATCGATTGTTCAACTATCTCTTTATCTCTGATATCACCGGTGATTATCTTTATTTTATCGTTCATGTCCGGGTAATCGAATTGGACTATATCGAGGGATACTATGTTATTCCCTCTTGAATGAAGATGACGAACTAAGTTAATGCCCAGGAAACCCGCTCCGCCTGTAATAAGTATATTCATTTCCGTATAAGTATTGTTGAAAAATGAGGAATCAAAATTAAACAATTTGGATTTTCGTTCAAAAGTTAAAGAGTATCTCGGCAATGTTAATGGGCTCTTGGAGATAATGAAGAGTAGGATTGAGAACAAAAATTGAAGTGTATTTTTAAACAACGGATATCTGGTATTAGGCATCCGGAATCAAGATCTGAAGAAATTAAAATGATAGATCATTCGATATCGACTATAAATCTTGACTTTTGCAAACCAGACCATTAGTTTTGTAGACTTTCTTGGAAATGAATTTAAGTTATTGAGGCATTGTAAGTGAAGCAGGA
>JASFSF010000335.1:0-3592 GCA_050114555.1 Ignavibacteria bacterium | reverse complement strand
AGGGCAGCAAACATATCGTCAAGGAATTCGTACTGCATTGGACTATCCTCGTATATTCCATCCCAGACATCACTTATTTGATTAATTGTTGAGTTTACATCTTCCCCTGAAATTTTCACCAATATATTTCCAAACCATATCGGTTCATTAATTAAAACCAGTGGTCTGACTTGCAAATGCAGAGACGCATAATTAAAATCTTCAACAACTCCAGTAATTCTGCCCGAAAGACTGA
Source organism: Ignavibacteria bacterium (assembly GCA_050114555.1). Lineage (GTDB taxonomy): Bacteria > Bacteroidota > Ignavibacteria > Ignavibacteriales > Ignavibacteriaceae > BMS3ABIN03. Next base: position 3,357 of record JASFSF010000335.1, on the reverse strand, counting down.
AAGCTGCGTTCGTCCACTGGAGTTTTTTACCGAGCGCCTCTTCAGGAGATGTCCATCCTAATTTTCTGACTGCTGATTCATTAATAATATATGTGTATTCTTTCTCTGAGGTATATGTCTGCATTTCAGTCAGATCCATAGTTTTCTCATACTCTCCATTATTTGAACCGCCGGTAAAATTTTTGCCGGCAAGTAATTTTATTTTCATAACATCAAGAAAATTTTCATCTACTGATTGCAGCGCCAAGATCGTTGATTCATCACCTGAATGCACTCCTTCAACAACGCTGAATCCCTGATCAAGAATATCTCTGGAAGGGACATCCATACAAGCGGTAATGCCGCCGATACCTGAATAACTTTCCAGTTGATTTTTAAATACCGGATACTTCAGTAAATCTATTCTTGAAACATTAGTTACGGCTAAGACCTGGTCTTTTTCGAAGCCAAGTTTTTTATTACTTATAAACGAGAATTGGTAGAGGCAGAACAATGTGAATGTAATTAGTACTACCGTCATTGCGAACTGTAAAACGACCAGTACTCTTCTTACCGTAAAGTTCAGTTGCTTTTTTGAGCGCGTAAGATTATTTCCCTTTGTGAATGCCGTAAGCGGATTAAAGGACGATAAAACAAATGCAGGATAAATTCCGGAGAAAAAACCTGTTAAAAGAGCAAGAAGAAAGAATCCCACCAAAACAGGTAAATAAAATACATCTCCAACGGAAATTGAATTACCCAGCAGAGAACTGAAAAACGGAAAAATGATAATTGTAATACCGCTTGAAACAACAAATGCCAGCAATGAGAAAAATACCGATTCACATAAGAAATAATTTATCAATTCCTTTCGGTAGGCACCCAGCACTTTTCTGATGCCGATTTCCTTTGCCCGTTTAACTGATCTTGCTGTTGAAAGATTCATAAAATTAAAGCACGCAATCAATATCACAAGAAATGCGATTACAGAAAAAATGTAGATGTACTGAATATCACCGGTCGGTTCAATTTCCCTATCCAGGTGTGAATGTAAGTGAATATTGGTTAAAGCCTGTATATGAAGAAAACCATATTTTGCTGCTTCCTCACCGCCATATTTTTTAACAAACTCTGGAAATTTTTTCTCAAGTGCTGTTGAGTTTGTCCCCTCTTGCAATAACAGATAAATCCACGCCCAGCCTTGTCTTGCTTCCGGATTATCATATGAAACAAGAAAGTCGATCTGAAAATGAGAGTTGACCGGAAGATTATCAATTACTCCCGTAATTTTGTAAGGAATTTGCTCTCCATCAGCTTCACTAATTAATATAATTTCTTTCCCAATTGGATTTTTATTCCCGAAGTATAGAGAAGCTGTTTTTTTCGTTACAACAACGGACCGGGGTTCTTTTAGTGCAGTAGAGTGATTTCCTTCAATCATATTAAAACTGAACACATCAAAAACATCAGCATCGGTAACATACCATTTTGTACTTCTTAGTTTTTCTTCTCCAATTTTTAAATTTACCGAGGGAATCCATTGAAAACGGATTAGAGTTTTTATCTCAGGGAATTCATCGGGAAGAGAGTTTACCCATGCATCGGGGCAGCGTGCAAAGTGAGGATTATATCCATTAGGTGTATTAAATTTTCGTGTAACTCTATAAATATTATCTGCATTTTCATGGTAAGTATCATAACTCAATTCATAGCGAATAAATATTATGGACAGCATACAAACCGTCATGCCAAATGCTAATCCCAAAATATTTATTAAAGAAAATATTTTCTGATTTATAACATTTCGCAGAACAATCTTTAAATAGTTATGAATCATATTTAAACCTTGTATTACTCATATTTTATTGCATTTACCGGATTTGCTAATGCAGCTTTAACAGCCTGGAAACTGATCGATATTATTGCTATTACTAAGCCAAGTAAACCGGAGACAACATAAATTATGATGCTTATATCTGTACGATATGCAAAGTTTTCGAGCCATCTGGTCATCACATAATAGGCAAGTGGCCAGGCAATTATATTCGAGATGACAATAACTTTTGAAAATTGTTTTGAGAGATTCGATAGTATATTTAGCACCGATGCACCCAGAACTTTCCTTATACCAATTTCTTTAGTCTTCTGCACTGCAATAAATGACATTAATCCAAATAGCCCCAGACAACTAATAATTATTGCAAGAGTTGTAAAGCTTTGAATTATTGTGAATATTCGCTCTTCAGCTTCATACATTTGATTAAGAAAATCATCATAAAATTCAACGTCAATGATGTAACCGGGGAAAACTTCAGCAAAGGTGCTTTTTATATATTCAATCTGCGAAGGTACATTATTAGCTGAAATTTTGACACTCGTATTCAAAAACAGAGATGTAAAAAAATTAGTTAAGATCAGCGGCGAAATTTCTTCGTGCAGAGAGCGCTGATGGAAATCATTTACTACGCCTATTATCTCTCCTCTATAACGACTTACTGAAATTGGTTTTCCAATTGCATCGGCAGGATTATTAATGTTCATTTTTCTCATCATCGATTCATTAATTATATACTTGTACAACGTATCACCTTCAACGTAATGCAAGAAGTTATTGCCTGCCAAAAGTTTAATGTCAAACAGATCAAGATGATATTCATCAATAAGTTGAATTCTTACAACTTCATTTTTCAATTCACTGCCTGCCTCAAACTGAGCATATGATTGCACTATTGCATTTGAAGTAGGAGGTCCCAATTCGAATGATACATCTTTAATATCCGGATTAGATAGTAAATTATTTCTTAATACATCCATTTTTGATTGATCCGGTTCCGGCAGCTCAATATTTACAATTGAATCCCTGGCAAATCCCAGATCTTTATTTTTAACCATTTTTAATTGTGATGCTATAACAAATACACCGATTATTAGAACCTGGGAAATTATAAACTGGATTCCGACGAGAGAATTTCTTAAAGAAAACAGACTGTTTTTTTTATTAATGAAGTTTTTTCTGAACATCGTTGTTGGATTAAACCTTGAAAGAATCAAAGCCGGGTATATCCCTGTAGCTGTTCCAACTAAGATGAAAACAGATAGCAAAAATATAGGTATGTAGATATTACCGAATAAACTTAAACTCGTACTATTCCCCAAGAAATTATTTAACTCCGGAAGAAAGATTGCAACAATAATTAATGAAAGAATAATAGCAATAAAATTATATTGAAGTGATTCACCAAGATATTGCGTAATTAATTGACTGCGATGTGCGCCTAGAGACTTTCTAACTCCAACTTCCTTAGATCGTTTAACAGCCTGTGCAATCGATAAATTAATGAAATTGATACTGGCAATAATAATAATCACCAAACCTAT
>JASFSF010000334.1:0-3592 GCA_050114555.1 Ignavibacteria bacterium | reverse complement strand
AAAGCTGGGATACTGCTTTTAAGAAAAACCAGGAGAATGATTTTTCTGTTTGCACTACGTGGATAGTAACGTCAAATGCTTATTACCTGATTGATATGTGGAGAGGAAGGGTTGAGTTCCCGGAGCTTAAGAAAAAAGTAGTTGAACAATATGAACTGCACAAAGTAAATGAGATATTGATTGAAGATAAGGCTAGCGGACAGAGTCTGCTGCAGGAATTAAAAAGTAAAACAAGATTGCCGATTAAAGCTATTAAAGTTGAGCAGGATAAAATAGCAAGAGTGCACGCGATTACTCCTATTATTGAAGCAGGGAAAGTGTATCTGCCAAAAGAAAAACATCTGCCTGGATGGCAGACAGGTTGGATGAAAACGTTTACAGATGAATGTGAAGAATTCCCTAACGGAGAGTTTGATGATATTGTTGATACTGTATCCCAACTGCTGAATAATGAGAGGGGCAAACCTGAGGGAGATTATAAAAGAATAATTCATTCTGAGAGAAAAAGCACAGGAAGAAGATTTAAAAACTATTTGAGAGCACTGGCGAGATAACAGAGGGGAAAAATGAAAGAGAGAAAAAAATATTTACTCACTGAATATGCCACAAGAAATAGATTAGATGTTTACAGTACATTATATAAAGCACTGCCCGATCCTGATAATATACTGGAAGAGAATAATTATGATTATGATATTTATAGGGATTTGCTCACTGATCCACATTTGATGGCCACTGTACAGCAAAGGAAAATGCAGGTTATGCAAATGGGCTGGGAGCTGCAGTTTGATGGAGATAAAAAGATAAATGAGAATTTAATGAAGATAATGAGGGATCTGCCTCTAAATAAGATTACGAGCGATGTTATTGATGCGATATTCTTCGGATTTACGGTTGGTGAAATTGAATGGATAAAAGATGGCGAAGAAATAAGACCTGTTGATATTGTTGGCAAACCACAGGAATGGTTTATATTTACAAGAGAAAACGAGCTGAGACTTAGAAAGTTTAAAGACGGACAATACTTTTTTGAAGAAGGGGAAAAACTGCCTGAATACAAGTTTATACTCACGCAAAACAAACCGACTTATACCAATCCTTACGGGCAGAAAGTTTTAAGAGACTGCTACTGGCCAATACAGCTAAAACGAGGAGGAGTTGAGTTCTGGCAGCTGATGATGGAAAGATACGGAATGCCTTATTTGATTGGGAGATTCCCTAACACATTTACAGACACACAAAAGAGTGAATTTCTTGAACAGCTTAAACAGATGATAGAGGATAACATAACGGTATTTGAAGAAACACTTGGAATTGAAATTAAAGAAGCACCACAATACGATATAGGACAGTTATATGAGAAGCTTGTTGATTTCCATAATAAGGAGATAAGCAAAGCGGTTTTAACCGTAACATTGACGACAGAGATTGAGAAGGTAGGATCTTACAAGGCAAGCGAGATACACCGGGAAATGCTATCCTATCTTGGTGTGAGTGACAAGAAACTGGTTGAGAGGGCGCTGAATACGCTGCTGGAGTATTACATCAGGTTAAACTATGGTGAAATACCACTGCCAAGAATAAAGCTGAATAAGAAAGAAGCTATTGTTGAGGAGAGTGCTGAAAGAGATAAGATACTAAGTGAGATAGGAGTGAAGTTTACTAAGGAGTATTTTAAAAAGAGGTATAATTTGGGTGAGGGGGATTTTGAGATTAATTGATTACTGAGGGTAACGGACGCGACTATGTGAAGTTCCGAACGAAAAATGATCCTTCATGACCTTCTGATTTCTTCTATACAAGAATCAATCATCGGTATAATGACCTTGTCCACTGGCAAGGAAAACGTATTATTGTCTTTATGACTTATTTCAAAATTAAATCTTCTGTATATTTCTTTTGCAACATCTTCAGAAAGATATGGTTTAGGTTTATCCATTCCAATTTTTTTAGCCCGATAAACACTATGGGCAAGTTTGTCTCGTAGAATATACAATAATTGACAATTTGTAAAATCATTTAAAGGTTTTTTATCGTTAACCTTGTCAAAACCAGGTTTACCTTTCATTTCTTCTTTTATTAATTCAGAGCAGTATACAAGAAACCATTGATTAACACTATGAGATGCTTCATTATGCTCCTCGCGAGACAAACCATTTTCAATAATATTGATACAAGCTTTTGTTTTGTAATAGCCACCACTACAATATTTAAAATTAAATTCAGGTAATGAAGGATTAGGGGCAATATATCCAACTAATGCTTTATGATATAAAAATTGATTTTTAATTCTGATTAATTCAACGATTAAATCTTTATTCATAATTATTCACCATGTGCATTTTTCGTTTGGAATTTCACATAACGGTCTCGGCTAAGAAACGTAGGGCTTTCGAAGCGATTAACTGTCCACCAAAACTAAAGTTTGCTAAGTGTACGAACTTTTCTGAAAGCTATATCCGCCCTATGTTTTCTTAGCCATTGTTGGGGTGCGTTTTTATTTTTCAAAATGGTAAATCATCTTCTTCGTCTGAGTGTTCACCAAGGTCATACCATCCTGAAAGTTGTAACCAACATTTGGGCTGTTCCCCCTCATTAAATGCTTTCCATCTTGCTAATGATACTCTCAATAATGTACCTGAAGGAATAGTGTCAACAGGATTTTCTAGCCCTTTGAATTTTATGCTTCTCCAACCAACGGAAGACGGATATTGATATCTAATTCCGTTATAATCTTTTCGTCTTAAATCTATATCGCTTATCCAAAATCCAACACTATGGTCTGGCACACCTCTTTCTTTGTCAATATAGCCGCTACCACTTGGTGTCCATTGTATTAGTTTATCAAATAGTTCATCAGGGTGTCCTCTCCAAATTGGAATTTTTCTTTTTTCTATGAAGTCCTTAATTGTAATCTCGTCTTTAAGACTTCCCTTTCTTGTTCTACTATGAACTAAAATATCCTCAACGTGAGGCGGAACATTGTTTGGACGTTCGTCAAATTCAATTTCCCAAGCTTGTTTTGGGGCTAAATCAGTACTTTCAGGTTGATTATTTCCTTGCTCGTCTAGAAGTCGAACGTATCTTCCTTTTAATGTCAAGCCACCCACACAAACTTGATTATTGTTCATCTTAGTTTTAGATAAGATTAAAACTATCTCTTTCATAAGTGAGTGATTTTGTAGCCAAGTTGTTCAAGTTTGTCTGTAACTATTGACCTGTGACAGGCTTCAGGTTTTTCTTCTACACAGAACAGAACTACACGATTTGCACCAATTTCATCAAGCTTGTCAATAAAATTGTCAAAATCGAAATTGCTTAAAATTCTGTCCTTGTATGCGATTGTAAAGATTTTACCGAGTTTGTTTCGGTCTCTTTTTAATTCTCCTTGTTGTGCATCTGCTTTGTTTTGAAGCTCTCTAATTTCAGAGGTAGGAGCAAGGTCAATTATATGTCCGTATTTTATATCAAGTTCATTGAGTTTTTCTTGTAAGCGATTACTATTTACAAATGCATATTTTGCTCCTCTAACACCTCTACGTTGGCGTATGTCACAGAAAGTATCAATGTTGTTTCCTGTTAGTTTATTAAA
>JASFSF010000333.1:0-3597 GCA_050114555.1 Ignavibacteria bacterium | reverse complement strand
GTTGGTCATATTTCAATTTGCCATTTCTATACTTTTATTCATTAGTGCTACTATTGTTTACAGTCAGTTACAATACATTCAGAATAAGCGTTTAGGATTTTCAAAGGAAAATGTATTGGTAATAAAACGTGGCTGGGCAATAGGTCAAAATCCCGATGGGACACTCCAGGAAACAGCACCCAATACAACGGTAATTGATGCATTCAAGAACGACTTACTTAAACATTCTCAAATTATTTCTGTTGCAGGTACACAGAGCTTACCCGGAAAAGACTATTATGATTTTATACTTCTACCGGAAGGGGGAACTCAGGATGAGCAACTTAACTTTAATTATTTCTCGGCTGATTATGACTTTGTAAAAACTCTTAAGTTGGAACTGGTTGAGGGTAGGTTTTTCTCACGGGATATGATCTCCGATACAATTGCAGTAGTTATTAATGAAGCCGCGGCAAAATCTCTCGGATATGAAAAACCGATTGTTGGTAAGCATATTATGTTTTCGGGATCAGATTTTCGCTTAAACATTATCGGGGTTGTTAAAGATTTTCATTATGAATCACTTCATCGAAAAGTTAAACCAATAGTAATTGGCCTTGACAACCTATACAGAACTTATTTGGCAGTTAGAATTCAACCGCATAATGTGCCTGAAACAATTGAAATTATTAAAAATACCTGGGATGAGTATATACCATATAAACCATTTGAGTATTTTTTCTTCGATGAGGATTATGATAATCTCTACAGAGCTGAACAAAGAACGGGAAAACTATTCATCATCTTTTCAGTTCTTGCTTTGTTCCTTGCCTGTCTGGGTTTATTCGGTTTGGCATCTTACACCACCGAACTAAAAACAAAAGAAATAGGTATTCGTAAAGTATTAGGTGCATCAATATCGAATATTGTAGCCCGACTTTCGAAAGAATTTTCTAAATGGGTATTGATTGCAAATGTAATTGCCTGGCCAATTGCTTATCTCTTTGTGAATAATTGGCTACAGGATTTTGCTTATAAAATTGATATCACACTATGGCCGTTTATAATATCAGGGCTGTTAGCACTACTGATTGCAATAGTAACAGTAAGTTTTCAAACCATAAAATCAGCGTTGGCTAATCCGGTCGATAGTCTAAGGAATGAATAGTGAGTAAAGTATAATGTTTAGAAATTATTTTACAATTGCTTTAAGAAATATCTTTCGTCATAAAGGGTATTCATTTATTAATATTCTAGGATTATCCATAGGATTCATCTCGAGTATCCTAATACTTTTATTTGTCCAGTACGAACGAAGTTACGATAATTTTATTGAGAACGCCGACAGTATCTATCGTATTGCGGTAAAAACTAAAATGGGCAATGATGTTCAAAATTCTGCATATACCCCTGCTATATTAACTGAAACATTGAAAAGAGAATACCCTGAGGTAAGGTACTCAGTACGTATTCAGAATTTTTCCGCAATTGTTTCACTTCCAAACGAAAACAAAGTATTAGATGAATTAAAAATAGCCGGGGCAGATAAAGAAATTTTTCAATTGTTTTCCTTACCATTACTCAAAGGAAATGTAAATACATCTCTTGAAAATCCTAATACTGCTGTAATTACTGAAAGTATAGCAAAAAAGTACTTTGGTGATTCTGATCCTGTAAACCAAGTCATTGAAATGTACGGAGATGAATTTACCATCACCGGTATTGTTGATGATATTCCCCCGAACTCACATTTTCACTTTGATGTTTTTGTATCGGTTGTAACATTCCCTTGGATACATGAGCAGGGTTGGACGTGGAATAGTTATAAAACGTATGTCCAGCTAAATGAAAAATCATCGCAAGTTGAATTTGAAAGAAAAATTGAAACAATCAGTGATAAGTATATCATGAACGATGCGGAAAACAGCATGTGGCGTACAAGTGATAATTATTACAGATATTTTCTGCAACCACTTAAAAGTATCCATCTCAATTCAGATTTAATAGGAGAAATTGAACCAAATGGTAACGGAACGTATATCTCAATTTTTTCATTTGTTGCAATATTTATTTTAATAATAGCAGGTATTAATTACACGAATTTATCAACTGTAAGATCTGTAAACCGGGGTAAAGAAGTGGGCATAAGAAAGGTGGTTGGTTCTAACAAATCCCCGTTGATAATTCAATTCTTAACTGAATCATGCCTATATGCTTTCATATCTCTGATTATTGCACTACCTGTAGTAATTCTTTTGTTGCCATATTTCAGTGATTTGGTTGGAAAACCTCTTAATATTTCGTTTTTAAATGATCCAATGATTTTGATTTACCTCTTTGTAGCCATGATAATTATTGGAATAGGTTCAGGAGCTTATCCCGCATTTTCGTTATCTTCATTCAAACCGGTTACCATATTAAAAGGGAATCAAAATCCTTTAGGCGGAGGATCAAAACTTAGGAATATCTTGGTTGTATTTCAGTTTTCAATTTCTACTATACTGTTGGTAGGCACTTATGTTATATACAAACAGCTGACATATATCCAGGATAAAGAACTTGGATTTGATAAAGAACAAGTGCTTGTTGTTAATACGTGGGGACTGGTTGATACACGGTATAAACCATTAAAAGATTTATTACAGCAAAAACCAGGAGTTATGAATGTTTCCACTTCACAAACTCTTCCGGGCAAGGAACATTCTAACAGGGGTTTCCGGTCTTTTGAAAATGAGCCAATTACTCTTGATGCTGGTGCTTGTGATCCTGACTATCTGGATATTCTAAAACTGGAAATGGTCCAGGGACGTTTCTTCTCAGAAGAATTTCCGGGTGATTCTACTGCAGTAGTAATAAATGAACAAGCAGCCAAACTACTGGGTCCAGTTGATCCTGTTGGTAAATTTATACGCTTAGGTAATGACGCCCGTACCAAGCTAAAAGTAATAGGTGTTGTTAAAGATTATCATTACGAGTCTTTGCATCAAACTATAAACCCATTGGTTTTGCTTCAACTGCCCGGTGCTTTCAACTGGAGTGCAAATTACGTTTCGATCAGAATCTCTACTTCTAATGTTTATTCAACTATAGATCATATTAAAGATACCTGGTTAACTATGCTTCCTGATGTACCATTTGAATATTCATTTTTGGATGAAGACTTTAACGACCTCTACGTAAATGATAATAAAGCTCGGATCGTGTTTGCATTATTCGCTTTCCTTGCAATTACGATTGGGTGTCTTGGATTACTGGGATTATCCGCATTTATCGTTGTACAGAAAACAAAAGAAATAGGAGTGAGAAAAGTCCTTGGAGCTACAATCCCCGGTATTTTGACATTATTAATCAGGAAATTATTAAAGTGGATTCTTATAGCAAACATTATTGCCTGGCCGGCAGCTTATTACCTGGTAAATTATTGGCTGCAAGACTTTGCCTACAGGATTGACATAACTTTATGGCCGTTTTTTATTTCGGGCACTCTTACATTTTTCATCGCCTTAATGACAGTGGGTTATCAATCAATTAAAGCTGCTTTAGCCAATCCGGTCGAAAGTTTAAAATATGAATAAAAGAAGCAAAAGATGATTAAGAATTATTTCATAATTACTTTAA